>DATCMN010000522.1:0-4226 GCA_036563405.1 Naasia sp.
GAAGGGCGCCCGTCACCGACCCGATGGCGACGACCGACGAGAGCAGGCCGAACTCGCTCACCCCGAGCCCGAACTCGACGCCCGCCATGGTCGCGATGAAGATCGGGAAGTTCATCCCCAGGGTGCCGAAGACGAAGACGCTGAGGAAGACGATCTTCAGGTCGGGGTCGGCCAGCAGATGGACGAGTCCCGCCCGTGTCCGCGCACGCGCGGGCGGGGCGGGAGGCGCGAGGTTCAGCTCCTCGCGGCGCATGGCGCCGATCGCGACGATCGTCGCGGCGAAGGTGATGCAGCTGATGGTGAAGACCCAGCCGGCGCCCAGGACGGCTGTGAGCAGCCCGGCCAGCGCGGGCCCGATCAGGCGTGCCAGCGTGAACGATGTGCCGTTGAGGCCTATGGCATTGGTGGTCAGCTCGCGGCTGACCAGCTCGGTGACGAAGGACTGGCGCGCGGTTCCGTCGAAGGCGCTGGCGATCCCGAGCAGCAGCGAGAAGGCGTAGACCATCCAGAGTGTGACGAGCCCGGTCAGGTAGAGGACTCCGAGCGCGAGGCAGAGCGTCCCCATGACGGTCTGGGTGACGACGAGCAGACGCCTGCGGTCGATGGTGTCCGCGGCGAGGCCGGCGAGCGGGGCGAGGAGGAGGATCGGCGCGAACTGCAGCGCCATGCTGAGGCCGACGGCGGCGGCGTCGTAATCCGTCAGCTCGGTCAGGACTATCCAGTCCTGGGCGGTGCGCGCCATCCACACGCCGAGGTTCGAGACCGTGAAGCCGACGAACCAGAGCCGGTAGTTGTAGACGCGGAGCGCGCGGAAGGTGCTCTTCACGAACGACTCGAGCGTCGGGACGCGGGCATCGGGATCGGCGTCACCGTCACCCCCCGTCGCTGCCGGCGCGACCGGTTCGCGTCCGGGTTCCTCCGCGCGCCTTCGGGCACCCGGCAGCACCAGGCTAGGGAGAAAGCCTTGCGAAAGAAAGGGATCCGAACTAAATTCCTCTCGCGCCGAGATACCCGTCCGCGCAGGAGCGCACGGTCGCCGAGACCGGACGGGTCGACCCGAGACGAGCGCGCGACGGAGAAGCGCATGGCAGGCACGGAACGAACGGTCCTCCCGCCCTGGACCGCCGACTTCGTGGTCGTCGGAGGTGGCACGTCAGGCGCCATCGTGGCCGCTCGGCTGGCTGAGCAGGGACGCTCGGTGATCCTCATCGAGGCCGGACCCGACTTCCCGAGCGTCGAGGAGACGCCCGAGCCGCTCCGCCTGGGTGCTTTCTCGGAGGGACGCGTGACCACCCGCGACTTCTCCTGGCACTGGGCCACCGAACTCACGTCGCCCGATGGGAAGCCCTTCGTCCTGTACAGCGGCCGCACGATCGGCGGCGGCAGCTCGGTGAACGGGCAGGTCTGGCTGAGGGGCCTGCCGGCGGACTTCGACGACGTCTGGGCTCCGCTGGGCGCGGACGACTGGACCTGGAGCGACGTCGCCCCGTGGTACGCCAGGACGGACCGCGACGTCGACTTCCCGGCCGCGGGTGGATCGGGATCGGTGCCTGCTCAGCGCGTGCCGCGCGAGAAGTGGCACCCGCTCCACTCGGCGTTCCTCGCCGGCTTCCTCGGAGCCGGCCTGCAGGCGTGCGCCAACTTCAACGAACCGGGCGCCCGAGGGGTGGGGGCTCAGCCGTTCAACAACATCGACGGTGTGCGAGTGAGCACCGCCTTCTCCCACCTCCTGCCCGCTCGCAGCCTGCCCGGACTCCGGATCCTGTCAAAGCACATGGCGGACCGCGTCCTGTTCGACGGGGATCGCGCGGTCGGGGTGCACGTCGCCGCGGGCGACGGTTCCGGCTTCGACGTCCTGGCGGGGCAGGAGACGATCCTCGCCGCCGGAGCGATCGGGACCCCGTGGCTGCTGCTCCGCTCGGGCGTCGGCGACGCCGAGCAGCTGCGGCTGCACGGCGTTCCGGTGGTCGCCGACGTGCCGGCGGTGGGAGACGGCCTTCGCGAGCATCCGCAGCTCGCCGTGAAGTGGCGGGCACGGGCGGGCAAGGATCTGGACTTCACGGCGAGACGGTCTCCGGTCGCCGTGCGCCTCACGGCGCCCGGGTCGGCGATCGCCGACGACCTCAAGATGTCGGTCCAGACGTTCACCGACGACGGAGGAGAGGGCATCCAGGTCGCGGTGTTCCTCATGCTCGCGCTCAGTTCGGGTTCCGTCGGCATCTCGCCCGACGGGGTGGGGAAGCCGCCCGTCGTCGACATCGGCTTCCTCCGGCATCCGGAGGATCTGCGCCGTCTGCGGGAAGCCATCCGCCTCGCCGTACAGGTCGCCGAGACGTCGGAGCTGGCCGCGTTCGTCGGCGAGCGGATCACCCCGACCGATGAGGAGCTGGGGGACGACGACGCCCTGGACCGCTGGCTGCTGCGGGAGGTGCAGGGCACGTATCACCCGTCGTCCACCTGTGCGATCGGCCGGGTGGTGGATCAGGCCGGCCTGGTCACGGGGCTGCGCGGCCTGCGGATCGTGGACGCGTCGATCATGCCGGACTCCATCCGGGCGAACCTCAATGCGACGGTGAGCATGATCGCCGAGCGGCTCGCGGACGCGGTCCTCTCCCGGAGCTGACGGCACCCCGGGGTCGTCGTCGCCCGCCGCGGGTGTCTTGACAGGGGCCCGAAGGGAAAAGTACGGTGTGCTTAAACTAAGGGTCCCTAAGTAGCGATGTCGCTCCGTGGGGATCCGGCTGTCGTCGCACGTCCAGCGGAGCCCTCACCGGCCGCGGCGCTCCTTCCCGCGCTTCCGCCGCTCGCGCGAGCACGGGCCGGCGCAGAGGCGCACCGGCTTCCGCTTCAGAGAAACCAGGATCACGATGCGCACGAAGACCACCCTCGCTGTCGGCCTGCTGACGGCACTCGCCCTCGGCGGCTGTGCCGGCGGCACCCCGGCAGCGGCTCCCTCGTCCGCACCACCGAGCGGCAGTGCAGCCCCCGGCGACGGCGGATGCCCGATGCCGGCGTCCATGACCACAGCGACGGTGGCGACCAATCCCGGGGCCCAGGACCTCGTCATCAAGCACATCAAGGCCGAGGGCTTCGACACCAAGTACAACCTCGACCTGCAGGTGACCGAGTTCCAGAACCCCCCGGCGACCGCGCAGGCGATCGTGCAGAAGGCCGTGAACCTCGGGTTCGGCGGGCTCACCACCATGGTCCAGGCGCGTGACACGGGCGCGGACGTCATCATGATCGGAGCCCTGGCCACTCCCGGCAGCGGCGTGTTCGTGCCGAAAGACTCCGACGTCAAGGATCTCGGCGACCTGGCCGGCCAGAAGGTCGGCACCTTCACCACCCCGGGCGGTGCGATCTCCTCGCTCGTGCAGGCCTACGCCCAGAGCGCATACGACTTCAACATGCTGGAAGACGTCGAGGGGGAACTGTCGGTCGCACCGGAGCCGGCGCTGCTGGCCCTCATGGATCAGGGCGAGCTCGGGGGAGTGATCCTCAGCGTCGACGGCACCGCGGGACAGCAGTTCCTGGAGGAGAACCGCCAGATCGTCGACCTCCGCACCGATTTCGAGGAGGAATTCGGATTCGAGGCGTACTACCTCGGCCCGGTGACGACGGAGGAGTACGCCGAGGCGCACTGCGGCGAGGTGCGCGCCTATGTGAGCGCGATCCGCGACGCGATCCTCGACATCGAGGCGAGCCCGGAGGTGTGGGAGACGTACGTGGAGTCCATCGGCCAGCCGGCTGAGGCGGCCGAGACCTTCCAGGACCTCTACTCGGAGTCCTTCGTGACCGAGTGGGGTGAGGAGCAGGTGGATGCCATGAAGCAGCTGATCACCACGATCACGCCGTTCCTCGACCCGGCCTTCCCCAAGGAGGTCGACCCCGCCATGTTCAGCCTCGACTACCCCGTCTTCGAGGAGGAGTGAGACCAGCCCCGGTTCTTCCCGCCTCGGGTGGGGAGAACCGGGGCAGGCGCACGAAGAAGGGGCCCGCCGGAATGGCGGGCCCCTTCTGCTGTCCGGCTAGCGGTTCGCGGACGCCGCCCAGTCCGGATCCGACTGGGTGAGCGCGATGAGCCCGCCCGCGGCGAGCATCCGCAGCAGGAACGGGGACGCCGGCGCCACGTGACGCTCGACGCCCTGCGTGTCGTTTCGGAAGTACCCCTCGGCCACGTCCACGATGAGGCGGTCGCCGTCCTCGACGATGTCCGTCGCGTCCGG
>DATCMN010000524.1:0-2268 GCA_036563405.1 Naasia sp.
GCCGGCTGATGTCGACGTGGGTGCCCGAGGCGACGTCGTCGAGCACCTGCCCGGCGAGCTCCACCCGCCCCGCGGTGAGCGGCTCGGCGCCGGCGAGCGCCGCGAGCAGCGTGCTCTTCCCGGCGCCGTTCGGCCCGAGCAGCGCGAGCACCTCCCCGCGATGCACCGACAGCTGCAGCTCGACGAGGAACTCGGGCCGCCGTACGGCCACCCGGGCGCTGAGGCCGGTCACAGCGCGCTCCGCAGCCACCGGTCGCGCAGCGCGAGGAGTACCACGACCGACGCGACGAGCAGGAGCAGCGCGAGCACGATCGCCGACTCGGGGTCCGACTGCAGGCCGAGGTAGGCGGCGATCGGCAGTGTCCGGGTGACCCCCGGCAGGCTGCCCGCGAAGGTGATGGTCGCGCCGAACTCGCCGAGGGCGCGCGTGAAGCAGAGCACCGCGCCGGACGCGATCCCGGGCGCCACCAGTGGCAGCGTCACCCGGCGGAAGGCGTGCCAGCGGCCGGCACCGAGCCCCGCCGCGACCAGCTCGTAGCGGCGGCCGGATGCGCGCAGCGCTCCCTCGACGGTGAGGACGAGGAAGGGCAGCGCGACGAAGGTCTGGGCGAGCACGACAGCGGGGGTCGTGAACGGCAGCGACAGGCCTGTCGCCACCTCGAGCGGCCCGCCCAGCACGCCCCGACGGCCGAGGAGCAGCAGGAGCGCGATCCCGCCGACCACGGGCGGCAGCACGAGCGGCACCGTCACCACCACACGGAGGGTGCGTCGGGCGACGAACGGCCACTCATCGCTGCCCGCGAGCAGCACGGCCAGCGGCACGCCGAGGATCAGGCTGGCGACTGTCGCGGCGAGCCCGGTGCCGATCGACAATCCCAGCGCCTCGGCGACCGCCGGCGCCGCCAGCAGGCGGCCGACGTCCGGCCACGGGGTCCGGAGCAGCAGCGCGACGAGCGGCAGCGCGAGGAGCCCCAGAGCCAGACCGGCCGGGATCCACAGCACTGCCGGTGCGCGGCCGCGCCGGTCACGGCGCCGCAAAGCCCGCCTCCCGGAGCGCGTCCTGCGCATCGGTGAGCACGAACGCCACGAACTCGGCGGCCAGCGGACCGGCTCCCTCGACCGCCCCGATCCGGTACTCCGTCGCAGCCTTCCCCGACTCCGCGAACTGCAGCCCCTCGACCTCGCTCCCGGCCGCGAGGACGTCGGTCCGGTAGACGAGTCCCGCGTCCACCTCGCCCAACCGCACCTTGGTGAGCACGGCGGTGACCTCCTGCTCCAGGGTGTCCGGCGCGGGCGTCACCCCCGCCGCCGCGAAAGCCGCCTGCGCTGCGGCACCGCACGGCACCTCGGGTGCACACAGCGCGATGCGGAGGTCCGGATCGGCGAACGCGCGAAGGTCCTCGACCCCGGCCGGATTGCCGGCCGGGACGGCGATCTCGAGGGTGTTCCGGGCGAAGGGCGCGTCCTGCGCGATCAGCCCGGCGTCGAGCACGGGTGCCATGGCCTCCGGGCTGGCGGAGGCGAAGACGTCCGCTTTCGCGCCGGCGACCAGCTGCTGCGCGAGGGAGGCACTGCCGCCGACGTTCAGCACGACCCGGGCCCCTGGATACTCCGCCTCGAAGGGGCCGGTGAGCCGACCGAACACGTCGCCGAGGGACGCCGCTGCGAACACCGTGACCGTCGTCGCCGTCGTCGCCCCTTCCCCGTCCGGAGCCCCGGGGGCTGCGGCGGAGCAGGCGGACATCGCCAGCACGCCGGCGAGAGCCGCGAACGAGGCGGTCCTCCTCCTCATCGCGGTTCGGCTCTGCGCCGCGGCGCGGACTCCGCCTCCACGACCACTGTGGTGGCCTTGATGCTGGCGGCGGCGATCCTGCCGGGCTCCAGCTCGAGCTCGTCGGCGGCCTCGCGGCTCATCAGCGAGACGATCCGGAACGGGCCGGCCTGCAGCTCCACCTGCGCCATCACCCCGTCCCGCTCGACCCGCGTGACGATGCCGGGGATGCGGTTCCGTGCCGAGCTGCCCGTGCGCGGGCGGGCGCCGGCCAGTGGCGACTCGTCGGCGATCTCGCGGGCGAGCGCGGCGAGCTCGGCCCCGTCGACCGTCAGTCGGCGACCCTCGGCGCGGAGCTCGATCCGGCCGGCCTCACCCCAGCGGCGGAGGGTGTCGTCGCTCACGCCGAGGAGCGCCGCGGCATCGCTGACCCGGATCCGGGGAACCGTCATGATCCTCCTTCCGCCGCGGATGCGGCGCGAGCACCCACTCTAGGG
>DATCMN010000526.1:0-6647 GCA_036563405.1 Naasia sp.
GCGGACGCCGCCTCCACTTCCCGCACTCACCGCAGCGCCTTCACGCCTGGCCGATTGCCGTCCGCTGCGGCGCGGCGACCACCGTCGCGCTGTTCCCGGTGGCGCCCACGGGGCCGCCGGTGCGCCCCGCGGTCCCCGCACCCACGGGCAGCGAACGGCGCAGCCCCTCGGTGCGCTGCAGCGCTTCCCGCAGGTCGCGGATCCGCTCGTCGCGCTGCTGGGAGTAGAGGCCGGCGGCCTTCTGCGCGGCGACCACCGAATCCTTCAGCGACCTCGAGTGCTCCTCGGCGATCGCCGAGAAGTGGTCGCGGATCGTCCGCTGCACCAGGCGCAGCCTGTCCTTCAACTGCTTGCCGACCTGGAAGACCACGTCGTCGATCAGCCGGTGCACCAGGTTGCGCGCCTCCGTCTGCCGGCGCTTGAGCCGAGCGTCGCGGTCGTCCTTGAACGCCTTCCGACCGATCAGGACTCCCGCTGCGACGGAGAACGGATTCACGAGCCCCAGTCCGATGAGGCCGGTGACCAGCCCCACCATCAGCACGCCACCGTAGGAGCCGCGCAACCCGATGAGGAGCTTCTGCATGGGGCCGAGCTTGCCCGGGTCGAGATCCGCGAGAAGCTCGACGGGCTCCAGCACGTCGTCGGCGCTGCCCACTTCGAGCCCGGGCAGCGGCACCTCCGACGCGGCGAAGTTGCGGGCCACCTCCTCGGAGAGCCACTGGGAGCGCTCGCTCGTCCAGACGAACGTGTCCGAGACGGCGGAGGCGATCCGCTGCTCGAGCCAATCGGTGAGCTGGTCCCACACGGGGCCCGGGTCCCCGTCGTTGATGGCGCTGTCCGCTTCGCGCTGGATTATCCGCATCCTGTCGCGGAGATCGTGCTCCATGTCGGAGATGAGGTCGGTCATCCCGTCGTTGAGCGTGACCTGCCACTTGGAGGACCGGCGCTTCAGCTCGTCGGTGCGGTCCTTCGCGGCTTCCAGCTCGGCCACCACGCCCGGCGTGCCGGCCGGATGCAGGAGCGCGCTCAGCTCCGACTGGAGGGCGAGCGCGAGCTGCTCGGTGGTGGAGCGCAGGTCGTGCACCGCGGAGCGCCGGTGCAGCTGGTCGATACGGCCGAGGACCTCCCGGCGCAGATACGCCACAAGCTCCGGGAACCCCGACTCGTCGTTCAGCTCCTTGTCGTTCAGCCGGCCCGCCTGCAGCCGGAGCTCGGAGGAGACGGGGAGGAGGGGAAGCCCGGGCAGGATCCTCTCGAGATGCCCGCGGTCCAGCTCCACGATCCGCCGCCACTCGGGATACAGGTCGGTCTTGGTGACGACGCACGCGATGTTCGGGACCATCCGGGCCGCCTGGCGCAGGAAGGACAGCTCCGGTTCCGTGTACTCCTGAGAGGCGTCGGAGACGAAGAGGAGCGCGTCCGCTGTGGGCAGCGCCGCAAGCGTCGTCAGAGTGTGCGCCGAGTTGAGGCCGCCGACCCCCGGGGAGTCGACGATGACCAGCCCGTCCTCGAGCACCTTGCGGGGCAGGAACACCTCGACGCCGGCGAGCTGCTGCCGGTTCCCGGGGTTCCCCCGCTCTGACACGTGGTCCGGGAGTTCATCCAGCGGCACAGGCCGCCGCTCGATGCGCGGCTCGCCGTCGTCCCCGCCTTCCTGGCCCGCGCCGGCCTGGGGGGCCAGGAGCACCGCGAGCGGCTGGGGGCCGTGTCGGACGATCGTCGGCACCGACGTGGCGACGTCATCGTCCACGGGGCAGATCTGGGCATTGACGAGCGCGTTGATCAGCTGACTCTTGCCCTGCTTGAACTCCCCGACGACGATCACCCGGATGCTCGGCTCGCTCAGCCGCTGCTGGGTGTGCTCGAGCCGCCGCCGGAGGTCGTCGCGGCCGCCCGCTGTCGCCAGCTCGATCCCCCGCTCGACGAGCTCGGACAGGTCGGTCAACTGCGTCTCCTTCGACGGGTGAGGGAATCCTGACACATGCGGAATCCAGCGGGAACGGGTTTCCCACTGGATTCCGGAGGCCGCACCCGGGTGATGGGCGGCCGGTCCGCCGGGCGACCTGTCGGGTCACGCCGCCCGGCGCTGCTCGTGCCTAGTGCACCAGGTAGGGGTCCTCCTCGTGCACGTCGACCTCGGTCTCCTCGTTGCCGATGTCCTCGAACTCGCTGTCGACGACGGAGTCCTCGTTCTCGAAGTTGGAGTGGTCGTTGTCGACGTTGATGTCGTCCACCTCGACGTCCACGTCCGGGTTGAACGAGTCGTTGACCGAGTTGTCCGTGTTGCCGGAGTCGTGGCTCGAGTTGTCCGGGTTGTAGGAGTCGTTCGTCGAGTTGTCGGTGTTGCCGGAGTCCGTGATGGTCCCCGTGTTGACCGGGCCGCTGTTGCCCACGATGTCGTCTCCGTTGTAGGAGTCCGAGATCGTGCCGGTGTTGACGTCGCCGCCGCCCGAGTCGATCGAGTTGTCCGTGGATCCGTCGACGTAGCCGTGACCGGAGGCGACGTTGTTGTTGTCGCCGGAGACGACGGTGGTGTCGAGATCGATGTCCTGATCGAAGTCGACCTCCTCGCCGACGATGGCGAAGTTCTGATTGAGCGACTGGTCGAAGATCGTGTCGCGGTCGTCCATCGAGGTGTAGGAGAAGTTGTTGACGATGCTCGTCAGCCGCTCGACCGCGACCTCGTGGTCGGTTCCGCCGCCGCCGCCACCACCGACCGCGCCGCCGACGCCGCCGACGTTGCCGCCGTCGCCGCCCGTGACGGTGTTGCCGCCCGTGTGGTGCTCGTTCGAGCTGGCCGCGATGGGCGCGTAGTCGAGGAGCAGGGGAAGGATCGCGTCGATGTCGTCGCCGCACAGATCGTGGACGTCGTGGTCGGCGAGCGTGGTCTCCGGGTCCGCGAGGAACTCCTGAGTGGCCTCCGGGTCGCCCAGCAGGCTGAGGAGGAATTGGAGCAGGGGGGTCGTGACTGCCATGGGGGTGGCTCCTTCGGGTGAGGTTTCCGGGATGCCCCGGTGACGCCAACCCTGCCGCCGCGGCCGGCGCGGGGCATCGGCGCCGATCCCCCTCCCTTCCCGGTGCGGTAGGGGGATACGGGCTGTGGCCTGTTAGGGGGCTGAGGGGGTGGGGGCGGGATCGTCGGCCCCCTCGTCGAGCGCGATCCGCAGCTGGGTCAGCAGATCCGACCGGCTCCGTGCGGAGAGCCGCTGCCGGATGCGGGCGATGTGGTGCTCGACGGTGCGCGGCGAGATGAAGATCACCTCGCCGATCTCCTTGTAGTTCTTGCCCTCGAGCACCAGCCGGGCGACATCGCGCTCACGGGGGCTGAGCAGCGAATCGCCACGGCTGTCGCCGGCGGGCACCGAGCCCCTCGTTGCGGCCGCCGGCTCACGAGTGCCGACCTGCCGCTGCCCCGCTCCGCCGGACCGCTGCTCGGACGCCCCCGAGGCCGCCGCAGGCCGGGTCACGGGTCCTGTAGCAGGTCCGCTCGGATCCTGGGTCGCACCGCCTGTTGCGCCGTGCAATCCGCGGGCGCACGCCAGGAGGCGCGACATGTCCTTGCGCTCCTCCGCGTGCGCGGCCGCGTGCCCAGCGAGCCGGGAGCCGTCCCACGGAAGCCCTACGGAGGCGAGGGAGCGAGCCGCCGCCTCGATGGCGGCCACCTCGAAGGAACCGCTCAGCACGGACACCCAGGCACGGCCGGCTCCGGCAAGCACCGCCGAGAGTCGGCTGGTGGCCGCACCCGCCGTCAGCGCAGCCATGTGGGGCCCGAGCTGGGCGGGCTGCTTGCTGAGGATCCCGGCCTGGACAGCCGCCCAATGCAGGGGCGCCGCCCACAGCGGCGGGTCGCCGAGCCTGGCGAGGAGCGCGAACCCGGCGTCCGTCTGGTAGTCGACGTGCGCGGAATCGCGGAGGCGCGCACCGGCGACGGCGAGCTCAGCCACGGGCAACAGCGAGAAGAGGTCGACACTGACGTGCAGCACCTCCTCACGGGCAGTTCGCCAGGCGCGCAGCAGGCCGGCGGCGTCGTCGGTCCGGCGCGCGATGGCGACGTCGAGCGCCAGGCGCAGCATCTGATCCCTCGGGCCCAGCGCGCCGCCCTCCTGTGCCGACTCGGCGGCGGTCCGGGCGATGTCCGGACGGTCCGCCTGCATGGCGGCCCAGGCTCGGTGCAGCAGCAGCGCGGGTCGGGCCACCCGGCCGCCCTGCCCGCCGGCCAGCGCGGCGTCGAGAACGGCCTCGGCGGTGCGCAGCTCACCGGCGCCGACCGCCAGCACCGCGGCGAGCACCGCGGGGGCGACGGGCATCGGCAGAGTGAGTCCGGATGAGGTGAACAGGTCGGAGGCGCGGACGAGGGAGGGAAGGGCGCGCGGCGCCGCAGCTCCCAGGGAATCCCTGACGCCTTCGGCCATCATCCGCATGGCCATCGTGGCGAGAGTCGGTCCACCCCTCGGGGCGGTCGCGGCGAGCATCTCCTCCGCGGCCGCTCGATCGCCGATCCCGTACATGGCGAGCGCTGCGAGCGGAGCCGACTCCCCCACCATGTCGGGGCCGCGCCAGCGGTACGCGTCGGCGGCGCCGGTGAGCATCCCGCGGGCGGCCCACAGCGCCCCCGCGACATCCGTCGCGCGGCGCGCGTGCTCAGGGTCGGCCGTCGGGAGGACGGGTGCGAGGGCCGCCCACGCCGCATCCGGTTCGCCCGACGCCCACCGTGCCTGTGCCACGCGCGCCGCGAGCTCCTCCTCACCTGCTCCGGCCGCGAGCGCATCCGCGTACAATCCGGCGGCGGTCTCCGGATGGCTCTCGAGCACGTGGTCCGCAGCGGAGGCGAGGCATCCCGCGACTCGCGGATCCTGAAGTCCGCTGCGCGCGAGTGTGCGGCCCACCCGCTCCAGCGCCCGTCCGGACTGCGCCAGTGTGTCCACCAGCGAGCGCTGCACGGCTCGGACCCGGTGGAGTGGGGTCGTCCGGCCGACGGCATCCCGCAGCAGCGGAACGACCCGCCCGTCCGGGAGGAGGAGGCCTGCGTCACGCGCCTCGTCGAGGAGGCCGTCGACCTCTGACGGGCTGCCGGTGAGCACGGCCGTCGCGCCGGCGTCGAAGCCGAGCGACAGCGTCAGCAGCAGCTCCTGCTGACCGGGAGGCAGCTCGGCCAACTCGTAGCCGAGTCGATCCACCACCTGCCACGGCACCACCGGGCTCACGCCGCGCCTGGGGTTGGCGGCGAGGACTCGGTGCACCAGCCACGGCAGCCCACCCGTCGCCTCGGCGAGCCCGTCGAGGAATGCCGGTGAGGCAGCAGCGCCGTTCCTGCCCGCCGCCGAGGCGAGCCCCTCCCGGTCCAGCGGGCCCAGCACCGTCGGCACTCCGTGCCGTTCGACGGCGGCGGCCAGGCTGCGCAGAGCCGGCCTGTCGGCGCGGGCACGGTAAGCGACGAGCAGGCTGGGCCCGCCGCCTGCCGCGATATCCCGCAGGCTGTGGAGGTCCCCGTCGGGGAGGAGGTGGGCGTCGTCGACGATCACCGCACCGGCGGCGGACAAGCCGCTCCTCCAGCCCGGTGGATGATCAGCCGACTCCGCCGCACTCCCCGCGGAGTGCCGCAGCACCGGAACCCCCTTCGCCTCCCAGCGCGCCGCTGCAGCGTCGAGCAGCAGCGTCTTGCCGGTGCGTCCCGGTCCTGTCACGCCGGTGACGATCCGCCGGGACGGCGAAGCGTCGATCCGGCCGAGGAGCGAGGCGGCCGTTCCCTCGCTCTCCGAACCGACGAGACGCGTGGTGCGCGCGTCGGAAGGGGCGGTCGTCATCGTCAGACGGCGACCGTGTCGGGGGCAGGAGCGGGATCGGCCGGGGCAGGATCGCCCGGGGCCGGCTGAGGCTCCGGCGCGGGATCGGGCTCCGCGGTCGGCTGCGGGGCGGGCGCCGGGTCAGGCGCCGGAGCCGGATCGGGCGTCGGAGCCGGGTCGGGCACGGGGTTCGGGTCCGGCACGGGATCGGGGCTCGGGGTCGGGTCGGGGGTCGGCGTCGGATCGGGGGTCGGCTCCGGCGTCGGGTCGGGAGTGGGATCAGGGGTCGGATCCGGGTCGGGCGTCGGATCCGGGGCGGGCGTCGGATCCGGGGCGGGGTCGGGCGCCGGATCCGGAGCAGGATCGGGCGCGGGGTCGGTGGCCGGGTCGGTCGTCGGCTCCTCCCCCGCCGCTTCAGGAGGGACGAGCGGGTTGTCCGCTTCGGCACCTGTCATGGACGCGGGCTCCGAGGACGCCCTCGGCCCGAGGACCGTGTCGATCAGGCTCGCGCCCGGAGCCGGCGCGACCGGCGACGCTGCCGGCGGAGTGGACTCGTCCGCCGGCGTCCCCTCGGGAATCGCCGCGGCGGCGTTCGCCTGACCGAGCCCGGGCCCGCTCCCCGCGACCACGTCGCCGAGCAGGGCTTCGGCGGCCTGCACCGGCTCACCCGGCATCTGCTGGGAGACCGGACCGATCAGCACGATGACGGCGGCCGCGGCAGCGGCAGCCGCGGCCACCATGCTGCCGCGGACGGCTCCATGCTGAGCGAGCTGGGGGTGGGCGGCGAGAACCGCTTCGAGGCGCCGTCCGCCGGCGCTTCCGCCGGCCGGCACGAGCCGGGTCGCCGGGGCGGGCACCAGAGCC
>DATCMN010000539.1:0-9218 GCA_036563405.1 Naasia sp.
CGAGTGTCGGCACTTATGAGGACACCGCGTGCGAGACCGGACACGCGCACGACGCCGAGCTGCCCAGTTCTAGGGCAACTCGGCATCCACTTGCCGTGGATGTGGGCAGCTCGATGGATCCAGGCGCAGACCGGGAACGCGGGCTAGGCGGCGCCGCAGATCTCCGCGACCAGGTCGTCGGCCATCTTCTGCACCTTCGGCTCGACGTAGGCGCCCACGGCCCGGGTGACGACGGACTTCTGCCCGGACAGCCGGGCCACGGCGGAGTTGAAGAGCGCGAAGTAGACGCGCACCAGCTCGACACGAGCGGCGGCCGCCTGAGCTGCGCTCACCGAGCCGAGGACGGAAGCGCCGGCCTCTCCCTGCATGTCGAGGAACTCGTCGACGTCGCGGCCGTCCTTGCTCGTGACACGGACGATGCCGCGCTCGAGCCAGACCTTCCACTCTCCGCCGCGCTCCAGCTCGGGGAAGCGCGCGGACGCGCTGCGGAGGAAGTGCTCGATGAGCAGCGATTCGGTGCTGGTGACCAGGGCGTGCAGCGGGCCGTGCGGGAGCTCGGGGAAGCCGAGCTCATCGGCCCAGCGCGGGCACACGCTGCAGATCTCGCCGCGGCGTCGCGCGGACGCCGGCTCCCAGCGGGGCAGCCAGGCCAGCCACTGGGCGATGGAGCGGTCGAGCTCGCGCTCGAAGCGGTAGGGGCGCAGCACGCTCATGCCAGCCTCCCTCGGGAGGTGGCGGTGCGGGTGCGGGGAGTCGCGGTGGCCTGAGGAACAGCCGACGCGACCACATTCGGGTTCGTGGTCACCTTGGGTCCAGGTGTGTGCAGAGGTGCCGCGATGGGTGGTCACGACGGCCGATCGGGTATCGGCGTGGTCTCACAGTAGTGGCGCGACGGGGGCGCGCATAGGCCGCGAAAGGGGGGTATCGCAGGCGGGATCCGCGCGTCAGCCTGCCGCGTTCCGTGCGGCGCGCAGCGCCTCGACGACGAGGGCGTGGTCGATGTCCTCCGCGAGGCCGGAGACCGCAGCGACCCCGACCAGCGAGCCGCGCACGCGGATGGGGACCGCGCCCCCGTGTCCGGCGTACGAGGCTGGGTCGTAGGTGGAGTCGCGCTGGAAGTCCGCGCCCCGCTCCCGGAACTGTGCGCCCACGCGGAGCGACGAGGCCCCGTACGCCGTGACCGTCGCGATCTTGCGCGCCAGCCACCTGTCGTTGTCGGCGCTGGAGCCGGGAAGAGCCGCGTGGAACACCCGCTGGGAGCCGAAGACGATGGACACCGCGACCGGGAACGACTCGCGTCGTGCCCGCTCCACCAGCCAGGAGCCGACCTGCCATGCGGTGTCGTAGCCGAACCTGTCGAAGTCGAGCTCGTCCTCGTCCCGCCGGATCCGCTCGCTGAGCGGCTCCCCCGCACCCTCGGGATCCGTCATGGCGCGTCCTCTCCTCGGCGAGCTGCCCAGTCTTACGGCAAGTCGGTGCCCAGTTGCCCTAGAACTGGGCGACTCGGCGTTCCTCCGAGGCTAGCGGGCCCCGGGTACGCGGAAGGGCCCCGCACCCTGAGGTGCGAGGCCCTTCCGTTCGGGCTCAGACCTAGCTGTAGGAGCCGGGCTCGTAGTCCGTGGAGTTGAACGAGTCGAAGTCGACGAACGACAGGTCCGACTCGGAGAACACGCTCTCGTCCCCGAAGATCCGGTTCGGGTAGCGCTCCGCCTTCGCCTCCTCGGTCGGCTCGACCCGGATGTCGCGGTACTTCGCGAGGCCCGTTCCGGCCGGGATGAGCTTTCCGATGATGACGTTCTCCTTGAGGCCCATCAGGGAGTCCGACTTGCCCTCCATGGCGGCCTGGGTGAGCACCCGGGTCGTCTCCTGGAAGGACGCGGCGGACAGCCACGACTCGGTCGCGAGGGACGCCTTGGTGATGCCCATGACCTCCTGGCGAGCGGACGCGGGACGCTTCCCCTCCGCGACAGCGGCGCGGTTGACGTCCTGGTAGCGCGAGCGGTCCACGAGCTCACCGGGGAGCAGGTCGGTGTCGCCGTGCTCGACGACGGTGACCTTGCGCAGCATCTGCCGCACGATGACCTCGATGTGCTTGTCGTGGATCGGCACGCCCTGCGAGCGGTACACGCCCTGCACACCGTCGACCAGGTGCTGCTGCACGGCGCGCACGCCACGGACGCGCAGCACCTCCTTCGGGTCGATCGACCCGACCTGCAGCTGCTGCCCGAGCTCCACGTGCTGCCCGTCCTCGACGAGGAGGGTGGCGCGCTTCAGCACCGGGTAGGCGATCGCCTCGTCGCCGTTGTCCGGCGTGAGGATGATCCGGCGCTGACGGTCGGTGTCCTCGATCGTGATGCGACCGGCGGACTCCGCGATCGGCGATGCGCTCTTCGGGGTGCGGGCCTCGAACAGCTCCTGCACGCGGGGCAGACCCTGCGTGATGTCGTCAGCGGAGGCCACACCACCGGTGTGGAAGGTGCGCATCGTCAGCTGGGTACCGGGCTCGCCGATCGACTGGGCGGCGATGATGCCGACCGCCTCGCCGATGTCGACGAGGTTTCCGGTCGCGAGCGAGCGGCCGTAGCAGCGGGCGCAGACGCCCACCGCGGACTCGCAGGTGAGGACCGAGCGGACCCGGATGCTCTCCACACCGGCCTCGAACAGCCGCGCGATGAGCACGTCACCGACGTCGTCGCCCGCCTCGGCGAGCACCTCGCCGGACTCGTTCACCACGTCGGTGGCGAGGGTCCGGGCGTAGACCGAGTTCTCGACGTTGGCGTCGAGGACCCCGTTCGCGGCGATGGTGAGCTCCAGACCCTTGCCGGTGCCGCAGTCGTCCTCACGGATGATGACGTCCTGCGACACGTCGACGAGACGACGGGTCAGGTAGCCGGAGTCCGCGGTGCGGAGGGCGGTGTCCGCGAGGCCCTTGCGGGCACCGTGGGTCGAGATGAAGTACTCGGCCACCGTCAGTCCCTCGCGGTACGAGTGGACGATCGGACGCGGGATGATGTCACCCTTCGGGTTCGACACGAGGCCGCGCATACCGGCGATCTGTCGGACCTGCATCCAGTTTCCACGGGCACCCGAGGACACCATCCGGAAGATGTTGTTGTCCTTCGGGAAGTTGTCCTGCATCGCCTGGGCGACCTCGGCGGTCGCCTTGTTCCAGATCTCGATGAGCTCCTGGCGACGCTCGGCGTCGGTGGTGAGGCCCTTCTCGTACTGGCCCTGGACCTTCTTCGCCTGCTTCTCGTAGCCCTCGACGATCGCGCCCTTGGTGGGGGGCGTGATGATGTCGGACAGGGCGACCGTCACACCGGACCGCGTGGCCCAGTAGAAGCCGGCGTCCTTGATCCGGTCGAGGGTCGCAGCGACCTCCACCTTCGGGTAGCGCTCCGCGAGGTCGTTGACCAGCTGCGAGAGCCGGCCCTTGTCCGCGACGGCCTCCACGTAGGGGTAGTCCACCGGCAGCGCCTCGTTGAACAGGGCGCGACCGAGGGTCGTCTCGATGAGGAACGGCTTGCCCTGCTCGAAGCCCTCGGGGGCCTCACCCTCGGCGAAGTGCAGCCCCTCGAGGCGGATCTTCACTCTCGCGTTGAGGTCGAGCGAGCCCTGGTCCTTCGCGAGGATCGCCTCGGCGACGGACGCGAACGCGCGGCCCTCGCCGGCGACACCCTCCTTGAGCGTGGTCAGGTGGTGCAGGCCGATGATCATGTCCTGGCTGGGCAGGGTCACCGGACGGCCGTCCGACGGCTTGAGGATGTTGTTGCTCGCGAGCATCAGGATGCGCGCCTCGGCCTGCGCCTCGACGGACAGCGGCAGGTGCACGGCCATCTGGTCGCCGTCGAAGTCCGCGTTGAACGCGGCGCAGACGAGCGGGTGCAGCTGGATGGCCTTGCCCTCGACGAGCTGCGGCTCGAACGCCTGGATGCCGAGACGGTGCAGCGTGGGCGCACGGTTCAGCAGCACGGGGCGCTCGCGGATGATCTCCTCGAGCACGTCCCACACCTGCGGGCGCGAACGCTCCACCATGCGCTTGGCGGCCTTGATGTTCTGCGCGTGGCTCAGGTCGATGAGTCGCTTGATCACGAACGGCTTGAACAGCTCGAGCGCCATCTGCTTGGGCAGGCCGCACTGGTGCAGCTTGAGCTGCGGGCCGACCACGATGACCGAACGGCCGGAGTAGTCGACGCGCTTGCCGAGCAGGTTCTGGCGGAACCGGCCCTGCTTGCCCTTCAGCATGTCGGAGAGGCTCTTCAGCGCCCGGTTGCCGGTGCCCGTGACCGGGCGGCCGCGGCGGCCGTTGTCGAACAGCGCGTCGACGGCCTCCTGGAGCATCCGCTTCTCGTTGTTCACGATGATCTCCGGGGCGCCCAGGTCGAGCAGGCGGCGGAGGCGGTTGTTCCGGTTGATGACGCGGCGGTAAAGGTCGTTCAGGTCGCTGGTCGCGAACCGGCCACCGTCGAGCTGGACCATGGGGCGCAGCTCCGGCGGGATCACGGGGACCACGTCGAGCACCATCGCGGCCGGCGAGTTGCCGGTCTGCAGGAAGGAGCTGACCACGCGGAGGCGCTTGATGGCGCGGATCTTCTTCGCGCCCTTGCCCTCGGCGATCTGCAGGCGCAGGTCCTCGCCCTCCTGAACCAGGTCGAACGCCTCGAGGCGCTTCTTGATCGCCTCGGCGCCCATGTAAGCGTCGAAGTAGATGCCGAAGCGGTCCTGGAGCTCGTGGAAGACGGCGTCCTCGGGCTTGAGGTCGCCGACCTTCAGGCTCTTGAACTCGTCCCAGACGCGCTCGAGGTGACCGATCTGGTCGTCGAACGACTTCCGGATCTGGCCCATCTCCTTCTCGGCGCCGTCCTTCGTCCGGCGCTTCTGGTCGCTCTTGGCGCCCTCCTCCTCCAGCGCGGCGAGGTCCTGCTCGAGACGCGCGAGGCGCTCGTTGATGCGGGAGTCGCGCTGGTCGGTCAGCGTCTTGATCTCGAGGCGGAGCTCGTTCTCGAGGTCGGGCATGTCGGCGTGACGGCCCTCGTCGTCGACCGAGATGATCATGTACGCCGCGAAGTAGATGACCTTCTCGAGGTCCTTCGGCGCCATGTCGAGGAGGTAGCCGAGCCGGCTCGGCACACCCTTGAAGTACCAGATGTGCGTGACGGGCGCGGCGAGCTCGATGTGGCCCATGCGCTCACGGCGCACCGACGACTTCGTGACCTCGACTCCGCACCGCTCGCAGACGATGCCCTTGAAGCGGACGCGCTTGTACTTGCCACAGGCGCACTCCCAGTCCCGGCTGGGACCGAAGATCTGCTCGCCGAAGAGGCCGTCCTTCTCCGGCTTCAGCGTGCGGTAGTTGATGGTCTCGGGCTTCTTGACCTCACCGTGCGACCAGCGGCGGATGTCGTCGGCCGTTGCGAGGCCGATGCGCAGCTCATCGAAAGTGGTTACGTCGAGCAATTTCTCTTCTTTCCTGCGTTACGTATCGAGATTCGTAGGGTGCTGCGCGGATCAGATGTCGTCGATGGACGACGACTCGAAGCGCGAGGAGATGTTGATGCCGAGCTCCTCGGCGGCACGGAAGACCTCGTCGTCCGTGTCGCGGAGGCTGACCGCGGTGCCGTCGGCCGAGAGGACCTCGACGTTCAGGCAGAGCGACTGCATCTCCTTGATGAGGACCTTGAAGCTCTCCGGGATGCCGGGCTCCTGGATGTTCTCGCCCTTGACGATCGCCTCGTACACCTTGACGCGGCCGAGGATGTCGTCGGACTTGATCGTGAGCAGCTCCTGCAGGGCGTAGGCAGCGCCGTATGCCTCGAGCGCCCACACCTCCATCTCACCGAAGCGCTGGCCACCGAACTGCGCCTTACCACCGAGCGGCTGCTGGGTGATCATCGAGTACGGGCCGGTGGAGCGGGCGTGGATCTTGTCGTCCACCAGGTGGTGCAGCTTCAGGATGTACATGTAGCCGACGCTCACCGGGTCCGGGAACGGCTCACCCGAGCGTCCGTCGAACAGGCGCGTCTTGCCGGAGGAGCCGATCAGGCGCTCGCCGTCGCGGTTCTTGGTCGTCGAGTCGAGCAGACCCGCGATCTCCTCCTCGAGGGCGCCGTCGAACACCGGGGTGGCGACCTTCGTGCCGGGGGCAGCGGTGCGCGCCGCCTCGGGCAGGCGACCCGCCCAGGACGGGTTGCCCTCGACGTCCCAGCCCTGCTTCGCGGCCCACCCGAGGTGGGTCTCGAGGACCTGGCCGAAGTTCATGCGGCCGGGGATGCCCATCGGGTTGAGGATGATGTCGACCGGAGTGCCGTCCGCGAGGAACGGCATGTCCTCGACGGGCAGGATCTTCGCGATGACGCCCTTGTTGCCGTGACGGCCGGCGAGCTTGTCGCCCTCCGTGATCTTGCGCTTCTGGGCGATGTAGACCACGACCCGCTGGTTGACGCCCGACCCCAGCTCGTCGTCGTTCTCCGCGGAGAACTCCTTGACGGCGATGATCGTGCCCTCTTCACCGTGGGGAACCTTCAGCGATGTGTCGCGCACCTCGCGGCTCTTCTCGTTGAAGATGGCGCGCAGCAGGCGCTCCTCGGCGGAGAGCTCGGTCTCGCCCTTCGGCGTGACCTTGCCGACGAGGATGTCGCCGGGGCGGACCTCGGCGCCGATGCGGATGATGCCGCGCTCGTCCAGGTCGGCCAGCAGCTCCGGGCTCACGTTGGGGAGGTCGCGGGTGATCTCCTCCTTGCCGAGCTTGGTGTCGCGGGCGTCGACCTCGTACTCCTCGATGTGGATCGAGGAGAGGACGTCGTCCTTCACCAGGTTCTGGCTGAGGATGATCGCGTCCTCGAAGTTGTGACCCTCCCAGGGCATGAACGCGACGAGGAGGTTCTTGCCGAGCGCGAGCTCGCCGTTCTCCGTCGCCGGGCCGTCCGCCAGGACCTGGCCGACCTCCACGCGCTCGCCGGCATCGACGATCACGCGGTGGTTGTACGAGGTGCCCTGGTTGGAGCGGTCGAACTTGCGCAGGTAGTAGTTCTGCGTGCCGCCCTCGTCGAGCTGGATGGTGACGACGTCGGCCGAGACCTCGGCGACCACGCCCGCCTTCTCCGCGGTGATCACGTCACCGGCGTCGATGGCCGCGTAGCCCTCCATTCCGGTGCCCACGACGGGCGACTCGGAGCGGAGCAGCGGCACGGCCTGGCGCTGCATGTTCGCACCCATGAGGGCGCGGTTCGCGTCGTCGTGCTCGAGGAAGGGGATGAGCGAGGTCGCCACCGACACCATCTGGCGCGGCGAGACGTCCATGTAGTGGACGCGCTCGGCGTCGACCAGCTCGACCTCTCCGCCCTTCGGACGGACCAGGACCTGGTCCTCCGCGAAGGTGAAGTCGGCCTTGAGCGGAGCGTTCGCCTGGGCGACGAGGTACTCGTCCTCCTCGCTCGCGGTGAGGTAGTCGATCTGGTCGGTGACCTGCTTGTTCACGACCTTGCGGTACGGCGTCTCGATGAAGCCGAACGAGTTGATCCGGGCGAACGACGCGAGCGAGCCGATCAGGCCGATGTTCGGGCCTTCCGGGGTCTCGATCGGGCACATGCGGCCGTAGTGGCTCGGGTGCACGTCACGGACCTCGACGCCGGCGCGCTCACGGGAGAGACCGCCAGGGCCGAGCGCCGACAGGCGGCGCTTGTGGGTCAGGCCCGCGAGCGGGTTGTTCTGGTCCATGAACTGGGACAGCTGGCTGGTACCGAAGAACTCCTTGATCGCGGCCACGACGGGGCGGACGTTTATCAGGGTCTGCGGGGTGATCGCCTCGATGTCCTGCGTGGTCATGCGCTCGCGGACGACGCGCTCCATGCGGGACAGGCCGGTGCGGACCTGGTTCTGGATCAGCTCGCCGACCGCGCGGATGCGGCGGTTGCCGAAGTGGTCGATGTCGTCCACGTCGAGGCGGAGCTCCACCGGCTGGCCGTCGCGCACGCCGTTCAGGGTGGTCCGGTTGTCGTGCAGCGCGACGAGGTACTTGATGGTCGCGAGGATGTCGTCGATCGTCAGGACCGAGTCGGACAGCGGCTTGTCGAGGCCGAGCTTCCGGTTGATCTTGTAGCGACCGACCTTCGCGAGGTCGTAGCGCTTGGAGTTGAAGTAGAAGTTGTCGAGGAGCGCACGCGCGGCCTCGGCGGCGACCTGCTCTCCCGGGCGGAGCTTGCGGTAGATGTCCTTGAGCGCCTCCTCCTTGGTGAGGATGTTGTCCTTCTCCAGGGTCGCCTCGATGGAGGCGTAGCCGGCGAAGTGCTCGAGGATCTCCTCGCTCGTGAGGCCCAGGGCCTTGAGGAAGACGGTGACGCTCTGCTTGCGCTTGCGGTCGACGCGCACGCCCACCTGGTCGCGCTTGTCGATCTCGAACTCGAGCCACGCTCCGCGGCTCGGGATGATGCGAGCGGAGTAGATGTCCTTGTCGGAGGTCTTCTCCATCTGGCGCTCGAAGTACACGCCCGGGGAGCGGACGAGCTGCGAGACCACGACACGCTCGGTGCCGTTGATGATGAAGGTGCCCTTCTCGGTCATGAGCGGGAAGTCGCCCATGAAGACCGTCTGGGTCTTGATCTCACCGGTCTGGTGGTTCATGAACTCGGCCTCGACGTAGAGCGGGGCCGCGTAGGTCTTGCCGCGCTCCTTGCACTCGTCGAGCGAGTACTTCTTCTCCTCGAGGAACGGGTTCGTGAAGCTCAGCTGCATCGTCTCCGCGAGGTCCTCGATGGGGGAGATCTCCTCGAAGATCTCCTCGAGGCCGCTGCGGCTGGCGAGGTCCGTGCGTCCTTCGGCCTTGGCCTCGGTGACGCGGGTCTTCCACGCGTCCGAGCCGACCAGCCAGTCGAAGGACTCGGTCTGCAGTGCGAGCAGATCAGGAACCGTGAGGGTGTCAGTGATCTTGGCGAACGAGAGCCGCGAAGCTGCGCGGCCGTTCTTGGGGGTGGTGGACGATGCGGTGTTCGCAGCAGCCAAGGAAATGACCTCCAAGCCCCGGTCGGGGCCGTGTTGACGTGTCGTGAGCCGATTCAGTTGTTGTCGAGGGTTCGTCCCCGCGCCCGCCCCGCTGTCAGCGGCACCCTCTGATCCGAGGCACGGGCATGGCACGACAGCACGAAGCGAAGAGCATGTGCGGCGAGTTCCGTCCGAGCGGGAGGATCAGGGAGTGGATGGGCGCGCGATTCGCCGACCGCAAT
>DATCMN010000005.1:0-4013 GCA_036563405.1 Naasia sp.
GTCGCCGCCCGGGCGATCGCGGCGGCGGCGAGGACCGAGAGGAGGAGGAGTACGAAGATCATGGCAGAAACGCTACGATCAGCGAAACAGCGCCACCAGTGGCAGGAATGACGATGGCCGTGCATATACTGCCACCCGCCCCCCTCCGTTCGACAGACAGCCCACGCGAAAGGCTCCCGATGCTCAAGAAGATCGTCTGCATCGCCCTTCCCGGCATGGCCCACTTCGAGTTCGGCACCATCTGCGAGGTGTTCGGCATCGACAGGTCGGACATGGGCGGCCCCACCTTCGACTTCCACGTCGTCGCGGCAGAGCCGGGACCGGTGCCGACCAAGCACGGCCTCAGCCTGCTGGTGACCGAGGACCTCTCGGCGGCGGCCGACGCCGACCTGATCGCCATCCCGGCCTACCTCTGGACGGGCTTCGACGAGAGGGTGCTGCAAGTCATCCGCGACGCCGAGGCACGCGGCGCCTGGCTGCTGAGCGTCTGCAGCGGAGCGTTCTACCTCGCCGAAGCGGGCATCCTCGACGGTCGGCGGGCGACGACGCACTGGATGTACACGGAGCGGCTGGCGGAGCGCTACCCGGAAGTCGACGTGGACCCCGACGTCCTCTTCGTCGACGAGGGCCGGATCGTGACCGGCGCGGGGACGGCCGCGGGAATCGACGCCGCTCTGCACGTTGTGCGCAAGGAGCTCGGCGCGGCGGCCACCAACGTCATCGCGCGCCGGATGGTCGTGCCGCCGCAGCGCGACGGCGGGCAGGCCCAGTACATCGACTCCCCCGTTCCCGAATGCGAGTCGGACTCGTTCGCGGAGGTGATCGAGTGGATGCTCCAGCACCTCCAGGAGGATCTGTCGATCGAGCAGCTCGCGCGGAAGGCGCTGATGTCGACCCGCACTTTCGCCCGGCGCTTCCGCGCCGAGACGGGCACGACGCCCGCCGCCTGGCTGAACCGGCAGCGCATCATCCGCGCCCAGCAGCTCCTCGAGGAGTCCGACCTGGGATTGGAGCAGGTCGCGCAGCGCACCGGTTTCGGATCGGCCGCGGTGATGCGTCATCACTTCGTGAAGGTGCTGCAGACGAGTCCACTCGCCTACCGGCGGACCTTCGGCGGGACCGCGCACGCAGGAGCCGGGAGCGAGCGATTGACGGCACAGGAGTTGCGGAGCGCCTGACCCGGCCGACTGGAAGCGCGTGACGCGGTTTCTGTGGAGGGACGACGCGGCGGGTGCCGCGTCAGACCCCGGAGGCGACGAACACGGTCGCGGAGCCGCTGAACCGCAGTGCGCCCTCATCAGCGGTGATGAACGCGGCTGACCCCGCCTCGAGCACACCCGTGGACACAGCCCCGGCGATGGTCACCGCTCCCCCGAGCGCGAGCGCGATGCTGGCCCCCGGGGGCGTCCAGGTCGCCTCCGGCACGCCGGTCAGCGCATACCCGTCGCGCGCACCTGCATCGCCGACGGTGACGCGCGCGAGCAGGAAGTCGGGCACGTCGGGGCGGAACACCTCGACGCCGGGGCTCTCCTCCTCGGGCCGGATGACCGGCGGCGGCACGGGCACGAAATCGAGGACCTTCTGCAATTCAGCCCCGTCGACGTGCTTGGGCGTCAGTCCCCCGCGCAGCACATTGTCCGATGCGGCCATGATCTCCAGGGCGAGCCCGTGCTGGTAGGAGTGGATGTTGCCGCTCGGCAGGTAGAGGGCCTGCCCCTGGGTCAAGGTGACGCGGTTGAGCAGCAGCGCGACGAGCACGCCCGGATCGCCCGGGTGCAGCTCGGCGAGTCGGCCGACGGTCGCGTACTCGCGCAGGAAGCTCGAGGACTTGGGGGCACGAGCGGCGTTCCGCACGACGGCCTCGATCAGCCGGGGCACGGTCGGCGTGCCCGACAGCGCGAACTGCACGATGTGCGCAAGCGCCGCGACCGGCTCCCCCAGCGACCTGTCCCGCAGCTCCCCCAGCAGTTCAGCGTCCTCGTCCCGGCTGGCCGTCGCGTAGTCGACCAGCTCCTGGAGAAGCAGCCGCGTTCCCGCGACGTCGCGGAAGCCGGCGAGCGCCTCGAAGGCGTCGCTCAGCGCGAGGGTGAGTTCCGGCTTGTGCAGCTCGTCCTTGTAGAGGCGGGCGTCGGCGTCGAGTGGGATGCCGGCGGCGTGCTCGCGAGCGAACCCCTCCTTCGCCTGCTCGATCGACGGGTGGGCCTGAAGCGACAGCGGCACGTCCGCGGCGAGGAGCTTGAGGAGGAACGGCAGGGTGTCGGAGCGGCGCGCTGCGCCGAGCGCGCGGGCCGGGTCAGCGGCGATGAGGCCGTCGAGCGTCTCGTGTCCGCCGACCGCCGCGGGGTCGACGATGCGACTGGGCGACAGCGGATGCGCCCCGAACCACAGTTCCGCCTCCGGGCCGCCGGACGGCTGGGACCCGGTCAGCTCCGCGATCGCCGAGGTGGACCCCCACGCGTAGTCACGCGGGGTGTTGGTGATGCCCACAAACATGTCCGGCTCCTCCTGGCGTCGCTTGGATCAAAGTACCAACCGCCTTGGAGGTGTTCGGAGCCGGTGGATAGCCTCGATGGCGGCTTGCCAGCATCCGCACATCGCCCAGCGCAATGGAGCACTTGATGACCCTCGACACTGTCGCCCCGGCCGCGTTCACGACTCTCGTGAGCGACTTCTACGGCTACGCCGACCTGCTCACCGACAAGGAGCGCGACGTCCTCGCCGCGCTCCGGGAGTACCTGGAGCGCGAGGTGCGCCCGATAGTGGACGACTACTGGAGCCGCGCCGAGTTCCCCACGCAGGTGATGAAGCGGCTCGCCGAGTTCGAGATCTTCGCCGCACCGTGGGAGGAGACCCGCACCTTCGAGAACTCGGCGGTGTTCCGCGGCTTCGTGGCGCTCGAGCTGGCCCGCGTCGACGCCTCCATCGCCACTTTCGTGGGCGTGCAGAACGGCCTCGCGATGGGCGCGATCAGCGTCGGCGGCGATGACGAGCAGCGCCGCGAGTGGCTGCCGAAGATGGCGGCCGCCGACGTGATCGGCGCCTTCGGCCTCACCGAGCCCCTGTCGGGCTCCGACTCCGCGCAGGGCCTCCGCACTGTCGCCACCCGCGACGGCGATGACTGGGTCCTCAACGGCTCGAAGCGCTGGATCGGCAACGCGACCTTCAGCGACATCACCGTCATCTGGGCGAAGAGCGCCGAGGACGGCCAGGTGAAGGGGTTCATCGTCCCGACCTCGACGCCCGGCTACACGGCCACCAAGATCGAGGGCAAGCAGAGCCTCCGGATCGTGCAGAACGCGGACATCGTGCTCGAGGACGTCCGGGTGCCGGAACGCCTCCGGCTGCAGAACGCGAACAGCTTCAAGGACACCGCCAAGGTGCTGCGCCTCACCCGCGCGGAGGTCGCCTGGGCGGCTGTCGGCAACGCGATCGGCGCCTACGAGGCGGCTGTCGCCTACACCGGTGAGCGCGTCCAGTTCGGCAAGCCGATCGCCTCCCACCAGCTCGTGCAGAACCTGCTCGTGCGGAGCCTCGGCAACATCGTCGCCTCGATGGGCATGGTGGTCCGCGTCTCGCAGCTCCTCGACGAGGGCAAGCAGCGCGACGAGCACGCGGCGCTCGCGAAGCTGTACGCGACGGAGCGGATGCGCGAGACGGTCGGCTGGTGCCGCGAGGCGCTGGGCGGCAACGGCATCCTGCTCGACCACGGTGTCGCCCGGCACATGGCGGACGCGGAGGCGATCTACTCCTACGAGGGCACCCGCGAGATGAACACCCTCATCGTGGGCCGCGCGATCACCGGCAAGGCTGCCTTCGTCTGAGCGCCATGGGCTCGAGCGCGTGCCCGGGAACTGGTGGCCGGAGACGGTGGCCGCATTGCGCTCGAGAACGGCGGGAACGGTTCAGTACCCGCTGATCGGGTCCCTGCCCTCTGCTATCTGCTGCAGCAGCGACTGCTTGTCCTCGCCCTCCGCTGCGGCGAGCGCTTCGAGCGACTCGGCGGCGATGTCCGC
>DATCMN010000012.1:0-2300 GCA_036563405.1 Naasia sp.
TATCGGAGCCGCGGGGTCGGTCGGCTTCCAGAGGCCGCTCGGCTGCCCCGGGGTGGAGCCGGTTGCACTCGCATGGCGGTAGCCGGCGGCGACGAGGTCGCCGATCACGAGAAGCGACGTGGGGGTGGACCCGGGGAAGTCCAGCTCGATCGTGTCCGAGTACACAGGACGCCCGGTCGCCTCGATTCGAGAGGCGATCGCGGCCGTCGCAGGGCGTTCGGTCTCCGGAAGCACGACGATGTCTGCGCCCTGTTCGAGAACGAAGTCCGCGATAGCCTCGGCGCCCGGCGCCGCATGCTCGGTGTTCCAGGACACGATGCGGATCTCGCCGGGTGCTGCCGGCCCGATGTCCGCGGTGTCCACCCCACGGGCGCCGATCACCGCTGCGTCGAGGACCGCCGCGAGCACCAGTGCGACCGCGATCGCAATCAGCACAGGTCGCCACCTGCGGGTGCTGAGCATCAGAACGGCGCATCCCAGCGCAGCCATCCCCAGGGCCAGGAGAAGCGCTCCGCGCAGGGCGACGGCCTGAGCAAGGAACAGCAGCCGCTCCGCACCGAGAGCCTGCGGCCAGACCAGCAGGCCCAAGACCACGACAGCGACGAGAACGAGCGCCGCGAAGGCTTGCTGCCTGCGAAAGGACGGCCGCGGCGGCCTTGCAGGCGAGCTCGCGGCGTCGAAGGACCGGTCGTCGGGCCCGCGGCTCGGTTCCGTTCCCATCGCGTCGTTTCTACCAGGCCGGTGCCGCCGGCTCCCGCTGCAGCCTCTCCCTCTATCCAGGCTCGCCTGCAGCAACTCCCACGGAGCCTCGATACTGGTGGACGGCGACAGTCGCGACCTCGACGTGCTGCCCACTGCCCGACCGCAACGGCGCGCCGGTCCTGACCAGTGCGGAGAACCCATGGAACACGACGAGCTCGTCCGCCTGTACGGCCCGTGGCGAGGCCGAAAGCCGGCCGATGCGGCCGAACTCCTGCGCGACTACCCGGGCGGATGGTGGATAGCGGGAGGCTGGGCGATCGAAGCCTTCACCGGCGTTCCGCGCGCGCATGGCGATATCGACCCCGGCATCCCGAGGTCGGAGGTTCCGCTGCTGCGGGCTCACCTGCGCGGGCGCCTCGACGTCTGGGCGGCCGATCGCGGCACACTGACTCCGCTCGTGGAGCAGAGCACTCCGATTCCGCACTCGTGCGGGAATCTGTGGCTGCGGGCCGGCGGCGCCGATCCGTGGGAGTACGACGTCACCCTGCTGGACGTCGACGACGGCCGGTGGACCTACAAGAGGAACGCGAGCATCAGCCGTCCGCTCGAGCACATCCTCTGGGAATCGGATGGGCTGCGGTACCTGCGACCCGAGGTGCAGCTGCTGCACAAGGCTCCCGGTCTCCGCCCGAAGGACCAGCAGGACTTCGACGCGTGCCGCCCCCTCCTCGACCAGGCGGCCGCCCTCTGGCTGGTGTCGGCTCTGAAGACGGCGCACCCCGGACACCCGTGGATCGCCCTCCTGCGCTGAGCGGCCGCATCATCCGCCCCCCGCCGGCGACCAGGACGGTGGGGCGACGTCGGTGGGGGCGAGCAGCCCGCCGAAAGTCCGAGGCCGACGACTCAGCGCGGAGGGGCGACCCGCAGGCCCACCGCCACGGCGACCGCGGCGACCGCCGGGTGCATGAGCATGAGCGCCACGACCGCGAGCGGCGTGGTCCCCGGGATGAAGCCCGTCAGCAGGAGCGCGACGTCCGGGACGAGTGAGGCCGCCACAAGGGTCGGCACGAGGACGCGCAGGACCCGGGCGGAGCGGCGCACGGTGCGGACGATAAGGATCCAGCCGGCCACCGCGGCGAGCGTGCCGCCTGTGGCGAAGGTCAGGTAGACCTGCGGCTGCAGCGGTGGGAACGCGGGGTCGGCGCCCAGGGCGAGGGCCGCGAGCGCGAGAGCCCCGGTGAGGAGCGCCGATGCGGCGACCCCTGCCAGGACGAGCAGTGTGCGGGTGACGGCGCGAGGCCGCGGGCGGACGAGAGGAGCGGCGATGTCGTTCATGGCCCGACGGTAGAGCCGGGCCATCCCCCACTGCGACCGGCCGGGGGAGTAGGCGTGCGTACTCCCGGAGGAGTCGGCCGGCTCGGACGGAGCGACTCCTGACGGTGCCCGTGCGCCTACCGGACTGCGGACGCCCGCGTCGATAGGCTCGCGCCGCCCCGGGCCGACACCCAGGGAACCACCCCTACGGACACCGGAGTTCCTGTGACGATCGACGCCCCGCCCGCCCCCGCCACCAACCCCAACCCGCTGCCGGCCGCAAA
>DATCMN010000025.1:0-5446 GCA_036563405.1 Naasia sp.
GCGCGCGACGAGCGCAACGAGAACCCCGAGGCGGAGGTTCAGCTGTTCCGGGAGGCCGGGCTGCTGCCGCTTCTCGTCCCCGCCGAGCTGGGCGGGGCGGGCCTCGACTGGCCGGCCGTCCTGCGCGTCGTCCGTCCGATCGTCCGGGTCGACGGCGGACTCGGACACCTGCTCGCCTACCACCACCTCAACTCGTGGCGCACGATCCTCAACGACGACACCGCCGCGGTGCACGCCCTGTGGGCGGACAGCGCCCGGGACGGCTGGTTCTGGGGCGGCGCCGGCAACCCGCGCGACGAGGGCCTCGTCCTCACCCGGGACGGCGACGGCTTCCGCGTCTCCGGCCGCAAGTTCTTCGCGACAGGGGCCTCCGTCGCCGACCGGATCACCGCGAGCGGCACCGTCGCGGGAACGGGGGAGAAGCTCGCGATCGTGATCGACGGGAAGGCGGCCGGCGTCACCCACCCGCTCGACTGGGACAACATGGGCCAGCGCCTGTCCGCGAGCGGCTCGGTGATCTTCGAGGACGTTCTCGTTCCTCGATCGCACGTGCTGGGCGCCTCCGACCAGGAGGGAGACGGCTACCGGCCGTTCGCCTCGCTGTCGATCCTGTTCTTCCAGCTGTTGCTCTCGCACCTCCATGTGGGCATCGCCGAGGGCGCGCTGCAGACTGCCGCCGAGTATGCGCGGACCGGCACGAAGCCATGGCCGACGTCCGGCGTCGACTCCGCTCTGCAGGACCCCTACATCCTCGGCACACTGGGCGAGCTGGTGGCGGCGACGCGAGCTTCGGACGCCCTCGTCGAGCGAGCGACGGCGCGTGCGGCAGCGGCCGTCGAACGCGGCTGGGAGCTCACCGACGAGGAGCGCGGCGAGCTCGCGATCGAGATCGGCGCCGCCAAGGTCGACTCCACGCGGACCGTGCTCGACGTCACCTCACGGGCGTTCGAGTTGACGGGGGCGCGAGCGACCACCACGAAGCACGGCTTCGACAGGTTCTGGCAGAACGCCCGGACCATCACCCTTCACGACCCCGTCGTCTACAAGTCGAAGGAGCTGGGCGAGCACGCCCTCACCGGCGTCTACCCGACGCCCAGCAAGTACAGCTGACCTCTCGAGTCGCCCGGTTCTGCGCCGGAAGGGTCCGAGACCAGACGGAACTGGGCGACTCGGCGGGCGAGGTCAGGCTTCCACGAGCTCCCGGCGGCGCTCGGCGAGCTGGTCGTAGGTGGCGAACCCGGACGCGATGGTGCTGCCCGTGAAGTGGCCCACCCAGCCGTCGTCGTCGTGGAAGAAGCGCACCGACACGTACTCGGGGCTCGTGCCCATGTCGAACCAGTGGGTCGTGTTCGCAGGGACGGAGATCAGGTCACCGGCCTCGCAGAACACCGCGTGCACCTTGCCCTGCGCGTGCAGGTAGAAGACGCCGGATCCGCTCGCGAAGAACCTGTCCTCGTCGTCGTCGTGCGCGTGCTCGTTGAGGAACTTGGCGCGCGCCTCGGCGGCCTTCCGCTCCCAGTCGGGGCCTTCGCCGCGCTCCAGCTGAACCACGTCGACGAGGGTGTAGCCCTCCGCCTCGAGCACTCCATCGATCTCCGCGCGGTACAGGTCGAGCACCTGCTCCTGGGTGGGATTCTCGGGGAGCGGCTTCACATCCCACCGGGAGAATCGGGCGCCGAGACCGGCGAGGACCTCGCGGATGCTGTCGGCGTCGGTGGTCTCGAGGACGGTCGTGGAGGGCGCGCTCGCGTCCCAGACGGTGAGGAGGCTCATGTGGGCGGGTCCCTTTCTGTCTCGGCCATTCTGCCGCGCCCACCCGGGCACCCGTAATGCACGGCCGGCGACCTGTAACACGACGTCACCGTCGCGCGGTCGACCGGGTCCGGCTGTTTTGATGACACGGCCGCGTTGCAGCGCGCGGCCCCACCGACGATAAGAGGCATCCATGGCACGACGACACACCCTCCTGATCGCCGCAGCATCGGCGGGCCTACTGGCGCTCTCGGGCTGCGCGCAGTCCGCCGGCACCGCGAGCGAGGACACCGACACTGCCCCTTCCGCGGCACCCGCCGCCGCCGACCTGCCCGCGCCCTTCGACGGCGACCCGGTGCAGGTCGCGCTGGTCCGCCAGAGCGGCGCAGGCGACTACTTCACCGCGTGGGGCGCCGGCGCTGAGGCGCAGGCCGCCGCGGCCAACATCGAGCTCACCATCACCGACGCGCGCAACGACAACGCCAAGCACGCCTCCGACCTGGAGCAGGCGATCGCGAGCGACCCTGCGGCGATCATCGTCGACCATGGCCAGACGGACACGATCGAGCCGCTCATCCGTGAGGCCGTCGACGCGGGCATCCCCGTGGTCGTCTACGACCTGGCTCTGAACGACACAGAGGGCGTCATCGTGACCTCCCAGTCGGACGCCTCGATGGCGCAGGGCGTGCTCGACCAGCTGATCGAGGACGTGGGCGAGGGTGCCAAGGTGGGCCTGGTGAGCGCCTCCGGCTTCGCGCCCCTCGACCGCCGCCGGGTGGTCTGGGACGAGGTCGTGGCGGAGAACGGGCTCGAGCAGCTCTTCTACACGGGCGAGGTGAGCGAGTCGACAGCGACGGACAACATCCCGCTGGTCGACGCGGCTCTCAAGCAGAACCCGGACACCCAGGCGATCTTCGCGCCGTACGACGAGATCACGAAGGCCGTCGCTCAGGCGGTCATCCAGAACAACCTGCAGGAGTCCGTGAAGGTCTACGGCATCGACATATCGAACGCCGACATCGAGGTGATCACCGCCGAGGGCAGCCCCTGGGTCGCCACGTCGGCAACAGACCCGGCAGCAGTCGGTGCCGCGGTGGTCCGCACCCTCGCCCTCTCGCTCGCGGGAGAGCTGGACGAGGAGAGCGTCGAGTTCCCCGCGATCACGATCACGCAGGACTTCCTTCGCGACAACGAGATCACCAACGTGGACGAGCTCCGCGAGGCAGAGCCGGGCCTCCTGCTCGACGACGTGGTCGTCGCGGATTGGCTGCCCGCCGTCTCGTGACCGACCCGTCGGCAGAACACCTCAGGGGAGGCGACCGCACGGTCGTCTCCCTTGACGGCGTGTCCGTGAGCTACGGCGCGAACCGGGTGCTGGCCGGCATCGGGCTGGACATCCGGGCCGGCGCGATCACCGCGCTGCTCGGCACCAACGGTGCCGGCAAGTCGACGCTCATCAAGGCGCTCTCCGGGGCCAACCCGCAGTACACGGGCACCGTCTCGATCGACGGCGAGGCCGTGCGGCTCGGCACCCCGCAGGTCGCCATGCGGCACGGCATCGCGACGGTGCACCAGAAGGTCGCCGACGGCATCGTGCCCGGCCTGACCGTGGCCGAGAACCTCCTCCTCACCGACTACGCGTCGCAGGGCGGGCGGTTCGTCGGGCGGCGGGACACGCTGCGACGCGCCCGCGAGGTGCTGCAGGTGCTCGACCTGCCCTGGTCGGATCGGCTTCTGTCGGAGGACGCGGGGCGCCTCGGGATCTCGGACGCCCAGCTGCTCATCCTGGCGCGAGCCCTGCGGACCCGCCCGCGCCTGCTCATCCTCGACGAGCCGACCTCCACCCTCACCGCCCCGGAGGTGGAGCGCCTCTTCGGCGTGCTACGTCGCCTCCGTGAGCAGGGTCTCGCGATCCTCTACGTGTCGCACCGGTTCGGCGAGATCGAGTCGCTCGCGGATCGCGTGCTCGTCCTCCGCGACGGTGTCCTCGCGCTCGACGTCGACCGCCCGTTCGACTGGCACATCATCCTCGAGCGGATGCTCGGAAGGCGCACGGAGCTCGCCGGCGGCGGCTTCGACGTCCGTCGCGGGGACGCCGATGCGCTCACCGTGCGCGGCCTCCCGCTGCTGCCCAACGCCGCTCCCGTGAACCTCGATGTGCGAGCGGGCGAGGTCCTCGGCGTCCTCGGCCTGATCGGTGCCGGCAAGACCGAGCTGGCCGAGACGCTCGCGGGCGTCCGGCCGGTGCCGCCGCAGGCGCAGCTGGAACTGCACGGCGCCCCCTACCGACCGAAGCACCCGGACGAGGCCATCCGCGCGGGCGTCGTCCTCGTGCCGGAGGACCGCCAGGCGCAGGGCATCGTCCCCGGCTGGAGCGTCGTGCGGAACGTCACCCTGCCCTTCCTCCGGTCCGCCTCCCCGCGCCTCGGGGTGCTGCGGGGAGCGGCGGAGACCGAGCGCGGCGACTCCGTCGTGACGTCCCTCGGCGTCGTCACCGGCAGCCTCGACACCTCCATCGACGACCTGTCCGGCGGCAACCAGCAGAAGGTCGTCGTCGGCCGCTGGCTGTCCGCCGACCCGCGCGTCGCGCTCCTCGACGAGCCCTTCCGCGGCGTCGACATCGGCGCCCGGCGCGAGATCGGTGGCACGCTCCGCCGACTCGCCGCCGACGGCCGCGCCGGCGTGCTGCTCTCGTCCGATGTGGATGAGATCCTCGAATTCGCCGACCGGATCGTGGTGCTCGTCGAGGGGGTCGTCGTCCTCGACGCCTACGCCGACACCGTCGACCGGTCCACCGTCGTCGCGTCGCTCCTCGGCGCGACCGCCCGTCCCCAGGAGTCCGCGTGACCGCCACCCCCCTATCCGCCCGAATCGGCGGCGCCGTCTCCGCCGGCGTCGCCCGCTGGGGCTTCATCGCCGTCACGGTGCTGCTGATCGCCTTCTTCGCCGCGACGGAGCCGTCCTTCCGCACCGTCGACAACGCGCTCGGCATGCTGAAGTTCATCGCACCGGTCGGCATCGCCGGTCTCGGCGTCGCGCTGGCGATGACCGTCGGCGGCATCGACCTGTCGGTCGGCGCGAGCGCCGGCTTCGCGGTGTCGATCTCGGCCTGGACGATGGTCGTCGGCAACCAGGTCGGCGGCATCGCGATCCTCACTGTGCTGCTCGCGGGCGCGATCATCGGCGCACTCAACGCCGTGCTCGTGGTCGTGGCGCGGATCCCCGACCTGCTCGCCACCCTGACGACGATGTTCGTCGTCGTGGGCCTCAAGCTGATCATCGTCGACGGGCAGTCGATCTCGTCCCGGATGACGCTGCCCGACGGCGGCACAGCGCCCGGTGTGTTCACCGCCGACTTCCTGTGGCTCGACCGCGGGCGCATCGGCCCGGTGCCCGTGCCGGTGGTGCTGTTCCTGCTGCTCACCGCTCTGCTGTGGTTCGTGCTCGAGCACACGCGCTGGGGTCGCGCGCTCTACGCGGTGGGCGCGAACGCGGAGGCGGCGCGGCTCGCCGGCATCCGGGTGCGCGGCTACCGGGCCGCTGCCTACATCGGCTGCGGGCTGCTCGCCTCGATCGCCGGTCTTCTGCTGTCCGCGCGCATCGGGCAGGGTGACGTCTCCGCCGGCAACTCCCTGCTCCTCGACGCTGTCGCGGTCGCCCTCGTCGGTGTCAGCGTGCTCGGCGCCGGGAAGCC
>DATCMN010000035.1:0-14768 GCA_036563405.1 Naasia sp.
CTTGCCGGTGTAGAAGCCGGACTGGGAGAGGCTGAGAATGGCGGCGACGCCCTGCGGTGCGGCGGCACCGTCGAGGGACACGCCCAGGGCGACGTCGTTGAGCGTCAGCGTCCCGGTCCAGGTGCGCCCCTCGGCGATCGCCGGGTCGGGCACGTCGCCGGTGTTCGCGCCCTCGGGAGCCGGGGGCGGTGTCGGGGTCGGGGTCGACGACGAGGTCGGAGTCGGCGAGGCCACCGGTGCGCCGGGCCCGCTGGTGAAGTAGAGGACCTGTGCCGTCGCGGCGAGGGCGATGACGACGAGCGCGGCGAGCGCGGCGATCACGTTGTCGCGCCGCCGGCGCCGGTTCTGCTCGGCGTGCAGCGTCCGCTTCGCCTCGTAGATCCGCAGCCGCTGCCGTGCCTCGCGCTCCTCGCGTGTCCCGCGTCTCGCCACCGATACGTCCCCTCCGCCGAAAGTGCCGGTCCAGCTTAGGGCGGGACCTGTGCCGGCCCCGGACGACGCGTCGGCGGTGCCGCCTAGCATGGCGAGGGTGAACAGCCAGCCGGGCCTCCGCACAGGGTCGACGCCGCTCGCTGTGCGGATGCGGCCCCGGAGCCTCGAGGAGGTGGCGGGCCAGAAGCACCTCCTGCGCCGCGGATCCCCGCTCGTCGCCCTGGCGAGCGACAGGACGGGGGAGCGCGGTGGAACCTCCGTCATCCTGTGGGGTCCTCCCGGCACCGGCAAGACGACCCTCGCGCAGGCGATCGCGCACAGCTCGGGGCGGCGCTTCGTCGAGCTCTCCGCGGTGACGGCGGGCGTGAAGGACGTCCGGCAGGTGATGGAGGAGGCGCTCTCCACGCGCGACCTCTACGGCACGTCCACCGTGCTGTTCCTCGATGAGATCCACCGCTTCACCAAGGCCCAGCAGGACGCCCTGCTGCCGGGCGTCGAGAACGGCTGGGTCATCCTCATCGCCGCGACGACGGAGAACCCCTCCTTCTCGGTGATCGCGCCGCTGCTCTCGCGTTCCCTGCTGCTCACGCTCGAGACCCTGTCCGACGACGACTTGGGGGTCCTCGTCGACCGGGCCCTCGTCGATGAGCGGGGCCTCGCCGACCGCGTCGCGATCGACCCCGACGCGCGCGCCGCGATCATCCGGCTCGCGTCCGGCGACGCCCGTCGTGCCCTCACCGCGCTCGAGGCGTCCGCCGTGTCCGCCGTCGCCGCCCGGGCCGCTGAGCGCGAGGGGGTCGTGTTCGACGAGGACGCCGACAACGATCAGGAGCCCGACGACGACCCGGACGAGGAGGAGGCGGACAACGGCCTCCTCGAGGACGCGGGCGATGACGGCTCCGGCGCCGGCGATCCCGGCGCGAGGGAGGCCGAGCCCGCGGTCAAGCCCGTGATCACCGCGGACATCGTCGCGCGCGCGGTCGACCGCGCCCTGCTCCGCTACGACAGGCAGGGCGACGAGCACTACGACGTGATCTCGGCCTTCATCAAGTCGGTGCGCGGCTCCGACGTGGACGCCGCCATGCACTACCTGGCGCGGATGATCGAGGCGGGGGAGGACCCCCGCTTCATCGCGCGGCGGATCATCGTCTCCGCCGCCGAGGACATCGGCATGGCGGACCCGCAGGCGCTGACGATCGCGATCGCCGCCGCCGACGCCGTCCAGTTCCTCGGCATGCCGGAGGGCCGGATCCCGCTCGCCGAGGCTGTCGCGTACCTCGCGACCGCGCCGAAGTCGAACGCGTCGTACCTCGCCATCGACAAGGCGATCGCCGACGTCCGGGCGGGCAGGATCGGCCGGGTGCCGAAGCACCTGCGGGACGCCCACTACGCGGGCGCGAAGAAGCTCGGCCACGGCAAGGGGTACAGGTACGCCCACGACTGGGAGCACGGGGTGGCACCGCAGCAGTACCTGCCGGACGAGCTGGTCGGCACCGACTACTACACGCCCACCGGGAACGGCTACGAGCGGGACGTGTCCGCGCGGCTCGAGCGGCTGCGCCGCATTCTCCGGGGCCAGTGACCGGCGTCGGTGCCGCTCCCACGCCTGTTCTGGTAAAGTATCCGACGGCCTGAACTCCGGCCCCGAGCGAGCGGCTGCGCGACGGACCGGGGGAGGGGACCGATGCCTGTAGCCGGCCGGTTCCGCGGCGCACCTCTCATCCGTACCGTGACGCGCTCGGCGCGCGCGGGAGCACAGATCCTCCTTCCTTCTTCCGCTGAAAGGCCCTTGTGTCCACGAAGTCCCGCACCCGCTCGAAGACCCGCCTGTCCCGGGCCCTCGGCATCGCCCTCACGCCGAAGGCGGCCCGCTACCTCGAGAAGCGCCCCTACGCGCCCGGCGAGCACGGCCGCACCAAGCGCAAGACCGACTCCGACTACGCGGTGCGTCTGCGCGAGAAGCAGCGGCTCCGGGCCCAGTACGGCATCCGCGAGGCGCAGCTGCGTCGCGTGTTCAACGAGGCGCGCCGCACCGCCGGCCTGACCGGTGAGAACCTGGTCGAGCTGCTCGAGCAGCGCCTCGACGCCCTCGTGCTCCGCGCCGGCTTCGCCCGGACGAGCGCTCAGGCCCGCCAGCTGGTCGTGCACCGCCACATCCTCGTCGACGGCGAGATCGTCGACCGCCCGTCCTTCCGCGTGAAGCCGGGCCAGATGATCCACGTCAAGGCGCGCAGCGAGTCCATCGAGCCGCTGCAGGTCGCCGCCGCCGGCGGTCACGCCGATGTGCTGCCCAAGGTGCCCGCGTACCTCGACGTCGAGCTCGACAAGCTGCAGGCCCGCCTGATCCGCCGGCCGAAGCGCGCCGAGGTGCCCGTCACCGCCGAAGTCCAGCTGGTCGTGGAGTACTACGCCGCGCGCTGAGCGGCGTGTGCGGGCTCAGCGCCGCGCGCTGAGCGGCGTGTGCGGGCCCAGCGCCGCGCGCTGAGCTTTTCCCGACGCTCTACTGTGGAAGCGGGCCGTCCTCCTGGGCGGCCCGCTTTCCGCATCCTGAAAGGACTCGCCCATGTCCGGTGGCGACATCGCAGGCCTGATCGCCGCGGGAGTCTTCGCGATCCTGGTCGCCCTCCTCGCCGTCCCGCTGCTGAAGCTCGGCAAGGTCTTCGATCAGACAACCGAGTCCATCAGGGAGGCGACGGACGGCATCACGCCGATCCTCGCCGAGACGACGACGACGATCCGCGAGGCGAACGCGCAGCTGGCCCGGGTCGACACCGTGACCCGGAGCGTCGCGGAGATCAGCGGCAACGCCTCCGCGCTGGTGGCCCTGTTCGCAGCCTCGGTCGGCGGCCCGCTGATCAGGATCGCCGGCTTCAGTGCCGCGGTCCGCGCCGGCATCGCCGGCCTGCGCGGTGCCGAGAAGGCGGCCACCGGCCGCAGCCCGAGGAAGGGCTCGCGGAAGAAGTAGGCTGGGGCCCTCCCGGCCACCCCGCCGCCACCCGTCGAGAGGGATCGAGAATGAAGAACGTGCTCTGGCTCCTGCTCGGTGCCGCAGTGGGCTTCTTCGCCGCCCAGCGCCTCGCGCGGCCCGCCCAGCCGGGAACAGTGCTCGGCTCGCTCGACGAGCGGGCACGGGAGTTCGGCCGCACCGTCGCGGAGGCGTACCGGGCCCGGGAGAACGAGCTCCGTGCGGCCATCGGCGGCGCGGACACGACCCGCAACTAGTTCCCGCGGCGCGGGGTTCCCCCGCCCGCTCCTCCTCCCAACCGGACAAAGGTTCCATGCAGACTGCCGAGATCCGCCGGCGCTGGCTCGAGTTCTTCGGCGAGCGCGGCCACACAGTGGTGCCGTCGGCGTCGCTCGTGAGCGACGACCCCACCCTCCTGTTCACCGTCGCCGGGATGGTGCCCTTCATCCCGTACCTGACCGGACTGGTCCCTGCGCCCTACCCGCGCGCCACCAGCGTGCAGAAGTGCATCCGCACCCTCGATATCGAGGAGGTGGGCAAGACCACCCGGCACGGCACGTTCTTCCAGATGAACGGCAACTTCTCCTTCGGCGACTACTTCAAGGAGGGCGCGATCGGGTTCGCCTGGGAGCTGCTCACCGGGCCGGAGTCGGCGGGGGGCCTCGGCTTCGCCGAGAAGGACCTGTGGGTCACCGTCTACCACGACGACGATGAGGCCGCCGCGCTGTGGCGGAAGATCGCCGGCATCCCGGAGGAGCGCATCCAGCGCCGCGGCAAGGCCGACAACTTCTGGCACACCGGCCAGCCGGGTCCCGGCGGGCCCTGCTCGGAGATCTACTTCGACCGCGGCCCCGCCTACGGCGCGGACGGCGGACCCGAGGCCGACGAGAACCGGTTCATCGAGATCTGGAACCTCGTCTTCATGCAGCACCTGCTGAGCGAGGTGCGCGGCAAGACGGACTTCGACATCGCGGGCGACCTGCCCCGCCGCAACATCGACACCGGGATGGGGCTCGAGCGCGTCGCCTTCCTCAAGCAGGGCGTCGACAACCTGTACGAGATCGACCAGGTGCGCCCGGTGCTCGACCGCGCCGCGGAGCTGTCCGGCCGGCGCTACGGCGCCGACCACGAGGACGACGTGCGGATGCGCGTGGTCGCCGACCACGTCCGCAGCGCCCTGATGCTCCTGTCGGACGGCGTCGCGCCGGCAAACGAGGGCCGCGGCTACATCCTCCGCCGGCTGATGCGCCGCACCGTGCGTTCCATGCGCCTGCTGGGCGTCGATGACGCGACCTTCCCCGAGCTGTTCCCCGCCTCGCGGGACGCCATGCACACCGCCTACCCGGAGGTGCACGCGGACTACGACAGGATCTCGCGCCTCGCCTACGCCGAGGAGGAGACCTTCCTCCGTACGCTCGCCGGGGGCACCACGATCCTCGACGTCGCGGTCGGCGACACCAGGAAGCAGGGCAGCAGCCAGCTGCGCGGCGACACGGCGTTCCTCCTGCACGACACCTACGGCTTCCCGATCGACCTCACCCTGGAGATGGCGCAGGAGGCGGGCCTCACCGTCGACCGCAGCGCATTCGACAGGCTGATGGCGGAGCAGCGGGGCCGCGCGAAGGCGGACGCGAAGGCGAAGAAGAGCGCCGTCGCCGACCTGTCCGCGTACAGCGAGTTCCGCGCGGCGGGGGAGACCCTGTTCACCGGCTACGACTACCTGCAGACCGAGACGCGAGTGCTCGGCATCCTCTCCGAGGGCGGCTCCGTGCCGTCCGCGACCGCCGGGCAGACAGTCGAGGTCATCCTCTCGGAGACGAGCCTCTACCCCGAGTCGGGCGGCCAGGAGGCCGACGCGGGCAGCATCCTCGGCGCGGGCTTCGAGCTCGAGGTCCTCGACGTGCAGCGGCCCGTGAAGGGGCTCATCTCGCACCGCGTGCTGGTGAAGTCGGGGGAGGTCGCGGTCGATGACGCCGCCACCACAGTCGTCGACCCCGTGTGGCGGAAGGGCGCGACGCAGGCGCACTCGGCCACCCACCTCGTGCACGCCGCGCTCCGCCAGGTCCTCGGACCTCAGGCGCACCAGTCCGGCTCCTACAACAAGGCCGGCTACCTGCGCCTCGACTTCAGCTGGAACAAGGCCCTGTCCCCGGCGACCCGCAGCGAGATCGAGGACGTCGCCAACGACGCGATCTCGCAGGACCACGAGGTCGTCACCCGGGTCCTTCCGCTCGACGAGGCGAAGGCCCTCGGCGCGATGGCGCTGTTCGGCGAGAAGTATGGCGACACCGTGCGGATGGTCGACATCGGCGGTCCCTGGTCGCGCGAGCTGTGCGGTGGCACGCACGTCGCATCGAGCGCCGAGATCGGGCTGATCAACCTGGTCGGCGAGTCGTCGATCGGCAGCACCAACCGGCGGATCGAGTCGCTCGTCGGCCCGGAGGCGTTCCGCGAGTTCGCCACAGAGCGCGCCATCGTCTCGCAGCTGACCAGCGAGCTGAAGACCCCGAAGGACCAGCTGCCGGAACGCATCGCGAACCTGCTCGCCGAGCTGAAGGCCGCGGAGCGGCGGATCGCCGAGTTCGAGCAGCAGGCCCTCACCGGTCGGGTGCCTGCCCTCGTCGCGAACGCCGCGCCCGTCGGCGGCGTGACCGCCGTCCTCGAGATGGTCGGAGCCCTCCGCTCGTCCGACGAGCTCCGCTCGCTCGCCTCCACGGTTCGGGAGCGGCTCGCGCCGCAGGCCGCGGTCGTCGCCCTCGCGGCGGACGTCTCCGGCAAGCCCGCCGTGATCGTGGCCACCACCCCGGCGGCGCGGGAGGCCGGCGCGAAGGCCGGTGCCCTCGCGAAGCTCGCGGCCGGGATCCTCGGCGGCGGCGGAGGAGGCAAGGACGACATCGCGCAGGGCGGCGGCTCGGACCGGACGGCGATCCCGGCGGCGCTCGACGCGATCCGGTCCTCCCTGGCGTCCTGATGCGGCACGGCGTCCGGCTCGGCGTCGACGTCGGTCGCGCCCGGGTCGGGCTCGCCGCGAGCGACCCGTCCGGGATGCTGGCCTCCCCGGTCGAGACGATCCCGCGCACGGGGGAGACGGCGCCGGTGGTCGCCCGCATCGTCGAGGAGGCGCGGGAGCGCGACGCCATCGAGATCGTCGTCGGTCTGCCCGTGTCCCTGTCGGGCGGGGACACGCCCTCGACTGCCGACGCTCGCGCCGTCGCCCAGGAGCTGGCCGCGGTGGCCGGGATCCCGGTCCGGCTGATCGACGAGCGGCTCAGCACGGTGAGCGCTCAGGCGGCGCTGCACAGGACCGGCAGGAACACGCGGAGCTCGCGTCCCGTGATCGACCAAGTGGCCGCCGTTATACTCCTGCAACATGCTCTCGACACCGAGCGTGCGCGGAGCGAACCTCCCGGCGTGACCGTCGAGCCGAACTGAAAGCTCCCGCGTGCCGCAGACCCCTCGAAGCCCCGGAGACATCGACACCACTCCGGTGACCCTGCCCAGCTGGGCCGACATCGTCGACGGCACGGGGGAGAACCCGGCCGGCCGACACGATCTGCGCGACAGGGAGGCTGCGCATGCGGCCGGCCGTGTGCGCACCAGGAGGGGCGGCGAGGCGGTGGCGAGCTACGGATTCCCGGACACCGAGCCGCCGCGCAAGCGCCGCCGCTGGGTGCCGTGGCTGGTGGCTCCGCTGGTGCTCCTGCTGGTCATCGGCGGGGGCGGCATCGCCGCCGCGTTCCTCATCATGCCGGACTGGCCGGAGCGCATCTCGGACGTGATGGCCGGGCCCGAGGACAAGGACTACACGGGCGGCGGTGAGGGCGAGGTGATGGTCGTCATCCACGACGGCGATGTCGGCTCGGACATCGCCGTGTCCCTCCAGCAGGCGGGCGTCACCAAGAGCTTCGAGGCGTTCTACGACCTGCTCCTCGTCCAGGATCCCGAGCCCGTCTTCCTGCCCGGCACGTACGCGCTGAAGGCGAGGATGAGCGCGCAGGCGGCTCTCGACGGCCTGCAGGACCCCGCGAACAAGCTCGAGAACGAGGTCCTCATCATCGAGGGCGAGTCGCTGCCGAACGCTCTCCAGCTGATCTCGGCCGGCACGCAGCTGCCCGTCGAGGAGCTCGAAGCGGCCGCCGCGGATGTCGGATCCTTCGGTCTGCCCCCGGGCGCGATCAGCCTGGAGGGCTACCTCTTCCCGGCCACCTACCAGTTCGAGCCCGGCGTCACGGCGCACGATGCCCTGCAGACCATGGTGAACACGAGCATGCAGACGCTCGACGGCCTGGGCGTCCCGGTCGAGGACCGGGTCCGGGTGGTCACGATGGCCTCCGTCGTGCAGCGCGAGTCCGGGCCGTACGTGCCCGACATGGCGAAGATCGCGCGCGTCTTCTACAACCGCATCGATCAGGGGATGCACCTGCAGTCGGATGCGACTGTCGCCTACGGGACCGGCAACACCGACACCGTGTGGACGACTGATGCGGAGCGCGAGGACGCGGCCAACCCGTACAACACCTACGCCAACCCGGGCCTGCCGGTCGGGCCCATCGGGAACCCCGGGCTCGACGCGCTGAACGCGGCCGTGCACCCGGCTGAGGGGCCGTGGCTGTTCTTCGTCCCCATCAACCTGGCCACCGGCGAGACGGTCTTCTCGGTCACGGCGGACGAGCACGAGGCCAACGCCCAGAAGCTCAGGGACTGGTGCAACGCGAACGACGAGAACGCCGCCTACTGTGCCTGACGGCCGCCGTCTGGCGGTCCTCGGCTCCCCGGTAGCCCACTCCCGGTCGCCCCAGCTGCACGCTGCGGCGTACCGGGAGCTCGGGCTGCCATGGGAGTACGGCCGCGCAGAGGTGCCCGCGGGCACCCTGGCCGGCTTCCTGGACGGCGTCGACGAGTCGTGGCGGGGGCTGTCCCTGACCATGCCCCTGAAGCGCGAGGTGCTGCCCCTGCTCGATGGGGCGGACGAGCTCGTCACGGCGAGCGGCGTCTGCAACACCGTGCTGCTCGACGCCGGACGGCGGCTGGGCTTCAACACGGACGTCGACGGTCTCGTCCGCGCCCTGGCGGAGCGCCGGGTGGGGGAGCGGGCCGACGCCCTCGTGCTCGGCGGCGGCGCGACGGCCGTGTCGATGCTCCTCGCGCTCGCCCGCATCGGCGTGCGGACCGTCACTCTGGTTGTCCGCTCACCCGACCGGGCTGCGCACCTGCCCGGCATCGTGCCGGACCTGGACGTGCGCGTGCTCTCCTTCACCGACCCGCTGCCCGCGGCGTCGATCCTCGCGAGCACGCTGCCGGGTGACGCGGACCTCCCCGCCCTGCCCCCCTTCCCGTCGGGCGCCGCGCTGATCGATGTCGCCTACGAGCCGTGGCCGAGTCGCCTCGCCGCCGAGTGGGGGCACACCGGACCCGTCGTGAGCGGGCTCGACATGCTCCTGCACCAGGCGGTGCTGCAGGTGCGCATCTTCACGGCGGGCAGCCCGGAGCAGGATCTGCCCCGGGAGGACGCCGTGATCCTGGCCATGCGCGCCGCTGTGGAAGGATTCTGAGCATGCTTCGCTGGCTCACCGCCGGGGAATCCCACGGGCCCGAGCTCGTCGCGATCCTCGAGGGCCTCCCCGCCGGGGTGCCCGTCCCTCTCGACTCCATCCGCGCCGACCTCGCCCGTCGGCGGCTCGGCTACGGCCGCGGCTCCCGGCAGAAGTTCGAGCAGGACGAGCTCGCGCTCTCCGGCGGCGTGGTGCAGGGCCGCAGCATCGGCAGCCCGATCGCCCTGCGCATCGGCAACACCGAGTGGCCGAAGTGGCAGGAGGTCATGAACCCCGAGGCCACCGAGCTGACGGAGAAGTCGAGAGGCCGCGGCGCGGCGCTCACCCGTCCCCGCCCCGGCCACGCCGACCTCATCGGCATGCAGAAGTACGGCTTCGACGAGGCCCGCCCGGTCCTCGAGCGCGCGAGCGCACGGGAGACCGCCGCCCGAGTGGCGCTCGGCGCCGTCGCCCGGGCATTCCTCGACGAACTCGGCGTGCGCGTCCTCAGCCACACCCTCTCGATCGGCACGGTGCGCGTGCCCGACGACGCGCGGCTCCCCGGCGCCGGCGACCTCGCCGCCGTCGACGAGGACCCGCTGCGCTGCTTCGACCCGGCCACGAGCGCCCGGATGGTCGAGGAGGTCGACACCGCCAAGCGCGACGGCGACACCCTCGGCGGCGTCGTGGAGGTCGTCGCCTACGGCCTGCCGCCCGGGCTCGGCTCCTACGTGCACTGGGACCGGCGGCTCGACGCGCGGCTCGCCGCGGCGCTGATGGGCATCCAGGCCATCAAGGGCGTCGAGGTCGGCGACGGCTTCGCCACCGCCGCCCGCCGCGGCTCGGCGGCGCACGACGAGCTCGTCCTCGGCGAGGACGGCATCGAGCGCGTCACCGACAGGGCGGGCGGCACCGAAGGCGGCATGACCACCGGCACGGTCCTGCGGGTCCGCGCGGCGATGAAGCCGATCTCCACGGTCCCGCGCGCGCTGCGGACCATCGACGTCAGCACGGGAGAGCCCGCAGCCGCCCACCACCAGCGCTCCGACGTGTGCGCCGTGCCTGCCGCGGGCGTGGTGGCGGAGGCGATGGTCGCGCTCGTGCTCGCCGACGCGGTCGTCGAGAAGTTCGGGGGCGACTCTCTGCCGGAGACCCGGCGGAACCTGGAGGCGTACCTCGCCGCCATCCCGCCCACCCTGCGCACCGCGAGCGAGGGCTCCGGTGCTTGACGCCTCCCCGCTCCTCGTCCTGATCGGCCCGCCCGGTGCCGGCAAGACGAAGGTCGGCAAGCGCGTCGCCCGTGCGCTCGGCGTCGAGTTCGTCGACACCGACAAGGCGATAGTGGCGGAGCACGGCGCCATCGCCGACATCTTCGCGACCCGCGGGGAGAGCGCGTTCCGCGAGCTCGAGCGAGAGCAGGTCGAAGCGGCCCTGCGCACGGGCGGGATCGTCACCCTCGGCGGGGGAGCGATCCTCGATCCGCGCACCCAGGCCGAGCTGCAGGGCCTGCGGGTCGGCCTCATCACCGTCGACGCGGAATCCGTCGAGGAGCGCATCGAGGGGGAGAAGCGCCCCCTGCTCGCCGCCGGCGGTGTCGCCGCGTGGAAGGTGCTCGTCGAGCAGCGGATGCCCGTGTACACGCGCCTCGCCACCCGCAGCTTCGACTCGTCCGGCCGCCCGATGGACTCCGTCGCGCGCGACGTCGTCGCGTGGCTGGCCGAGGAAGGCGTCTCATGACCCAGCCCACCCGCATCGCCGTCGGGCCCGACTACGAGGTGCTGGTCGGCCGCGGGCTGACCGAGTCGATCGGCGCCGCGCTCGGCACCGCCGTCCGCAAGGTGCTCATCGTCCACCCGCCCACGCTGGGAGCGCGCGCCGAGCGCCTCCGTGAGGAGCTGCAGAGCGACTACGAAGTGCTCCTCGCCGAGGTGCCGGACGGCGAGTCCGCGAAGCGGGTCGAGGTCGCCTCGTTCTGCTGGGGGATCCTCGGCCAGTCCGACTTCACCCGGTCGGACGCCGTGATCGGCTTCGGCGGCGGCGCCGTCACCGACCTCGCCGGCTTCGTCGCCGCCACCTGGCTGCGCGGCGTCGCCCTCGTCCAGCTTCCCACCACCGTGCTCGGCATGGTCGATGCGGCCGTCGGCGGCAAGACCGGCATCAACACCGCGGAGGGCAAGAACCTCGTCGGGGCGTTCTACGCGCCGCGGGCGGTCATCGCCGACCTCGACCACCTCGACTCGCTGCCGCGCAACGAGATCCTCGCCGGCTTCGCCGAGGTCGCGAAGTGCGGCTTCATCGGGGTGCCCGAGATCCTCGACATCATCGAAGCCGACGTCGACGCGGTGACCGATCCCGCCACCGACCAGTTCCGGCGGGTCGTCGAGCTGGCGATCGGGCTGAAGGCGGAGGTCGTCGCCGAGGACTTCACCGAGTCGGGTCGGCGCGAGATCCTCAACTACGGCCACACTCTCGCCCACGCGATCGAGCACGCGGAGCGCTACCAGTGGCGGCACGGCGCAGCCGTCGCCGTCGGGATGGTCTACGCCGCCGAGCTCGGCCGCCTCGCCGGGCGGCTGAGCGACGAGGCCGTCGACCGGCACCGCAGCATCCTCGGCTCCCTGGGCCTCCCGCTCGACTACCCGGCGGGCCGCTGGGCGAGCCTGCTCGCCACCATGAGGCGGGACAAGAAGGCGCGCGGCTCGCTGCTGCGCTTCATCGTCCTCGACGACATCGGCAAGCCGACCGTGCTCCGCGGTCCGGAGGACCAGCTCCTCTACGCCGCCTACCAGGAGATCGCCTCCTAGAGGTGCACGATACGGCGCCACGTGGCCGATATGCGGGGCACATGGCGCCGCATCGTGCACCTCAGCGGGATCGGTAGGGTGGGGCCGTGACCCGCGTCCTCGTCCTCAACGGACCGAACCTCGGCCGGCTCGGCACCCGTGAGCCGGACATCTACGGCAGCAGCACGCTCGACGACCTCCGGGCCGGACTCGAGCAGGCCGCCCCCGACGGCGTCACCATCGACCTGCGGCAGACCGACGACGAGGGCCGCCTCATCGGCTGGCTGCACGAGGCCGTCGACGAGCGGATGCCCGTCATCCTCAACCCGGCGGCGTTCACGCACTACTCGTACGCCCTCCGCGACGCCGTCGCGATCGTGACCGAGGCCGGACTGCCGCTGATCGAGGTGCATCTGTCGAACCCGCACGCGCGCGAGCAGTTCCGGCACACGAGCGTGATCACCGGCGTCGCGACCGGGGTGATCGCCGGCCTGGGCTTCGACTCCTACCGTCTCGCCCTCTCCGCGGTCGTCGCCCGCCTGTCCTGACCGGACTCCGTCCGCGGCGGTCCGGAGCGCCAGGCATTACACTCTTGGGGGCTTCCGGCGGCATCCGGGGCTCTCGCAGACCGAATGGATCGAACCCCTCATGGCCTCAACCGCTGACATCCGCAACGGCGTCGTCCTCAACATCGACGGCCAGCTCTGGAACGTCGTCGAGTTCCAGCACGTCAAGCCGGGCAAGGGCGGCGCCTTCGTGCGCACCAAGCTCAAGAACGTCGTCACCGGAAAGGTCGTCGACAAGACCTACAACGCGGGCGCGAAGATCGACATCGAGAACGTCGACCGCCGCGACTACCAGTTCCTCTACAAGGACGGCGACGACTTCGTCTTCATGGACCAGACCGACTACGAGCAGGTGACGGTGCCCGGTGCGGTCGTCGGCGATGCCGCCAACTTCCTCCTCGAGAACCAGACCGCCACCATCGCGCTCAACAACGGCAACCCGCTGTACGTCGAGCTGCCCGCCTCCGTCGTGATGGAGATCACCTACACGGAGCCGGGCCTGCAGGGCGACAGGAGCAACGCGGGCACCAAGCCGGCGACGATCGAGACCGGCTACCAGATCCAGGTGCCGCTGTTCGTCGGGCAGGGCCAGAAGGTCAAGGTGGACACCCGCACGGGCGACTACCTCGGCCGGGTGAACGACTAGACGTGTCGGCGCGATCGAAGGCCCGCAAGCGGGCCCTGGACATGCTGTACGCCGCCGACGTGCGTCAGGTCCCGGTGGGCGACCTGCTGGACGCGGAGGCGCAGCGCGCGGCCGGTGAGCCGCAGCGGCAGGCGAGCTGGCTGTACGCCCGCGAGATCGTCGACGGCGTGACCGATCATCGGGCGGAGATCGACGACCTCATCTCCGCTCATGCGCAGGGCTGGACGCTGGCTCGGATGCCCGCTGTGGACCGCGCCATCCTGCGCATCGGCGCCTGGGAGATGCTGTTCAACGCCGAGGTGCCCGCCGCCGTGGCGATCGACGAGGCGGTGGAGGCGGCCAAGGAGCTGTCGACCGACGAGTCGTCCGGCTTCGTGCACGGCGTGCTCGCGGCGATCGGGCGAGCTCAGCCCGCGGGCTGAGCTGCTGCGCCAGGCTCGCCGAGGCGCTCGACCTCGTCCGCGATCCGCACCACCCCGCCGAGGTCACGGAGCTCGGCGCCGATCCGCTTCGCGGCGGCCCGGTATGACGGGGAGCGGGCGATCCGGTCGTAGGCGTCGAGGATGCGCCTGGGGGTCGGCCGGCCGGTGCGGACGTCGATTCCCGCCCCGGAGTGCGCAACCCGCGCCGCGATGTCCGGCTTGTCCAGGTCGCCGCCCGCGACGACGAGCGGGACTCCCGCTGAAAGTGCCCCCAGAACCCCGCCCCATCCGCCGTTCGTGATCATGACGGATACGTGCGGAATGAGGCGATCCTGCGGCACGACGTCCACGACGTGCGCGTTCGCGGGCACCGGAAAGGGCAGCCGCGTACGGCCCCGCACGCCGGTGGAGGCGACGACGACGACGTCGCGCGTCGACAGGGCCAGGAGGGCAGGACGGATCAGATCCATCGGGTCGATGTTCTGCGTGCCCTGGGTCACGTACACGACGGGCCTGTCGGTTCGGGTGACCTCTTCCCACCAGTCCGGCAGCGGGGCGTCGGCCGTCGCCGGGATGGCGCCCACGTAAGCCAGACCCGGCGGCGGATCCGAGCGACCGTAGTCGAGGGACGCCGAACCGAGCGCGAGGGTCCGCTGCGGGGACAGCCACGCGCTGTGGAACCGCTTCCGGCTCGGCGGGAGGCCTACAGCGGCGCGCGTCTCCTGGTACGCCCGCTGCAGGGGAGCCGACGCCGCTTCCGCGAGCAGGCGGAGTGCTGCGTCGCGTGCCGCACCGACGGGGCCGCGGTGCGGGCGCAGCCGGAGCCCCGCCGGCGGGAGGTCCTGGCTCGGAACGGAGAGCGGGACGAGACTGAGGGTGGCCCACGGGGATTCTGTAGATTCTGCTGCCAACACCGCGCCCGTGGAGAGCCCATCGCCGAGCAGCACGTCCCACGGCTCCTCCCGCCAGGCGGCGAGGAGGTCCGCGTGCTGGCCTGCCCCCGTCCGGAGGAACAGGTGCTCGATGTTTGCGAGCACCTGCAGCGGTCCGCGCCGGTCACGCAGTGCGGGGAAGGTGGCGGTCAGATCGTTCTCGTCGAAGTCGGGGGCCTCTCGCCATGGCACGGGGCGCACCCCGAGGGCCTCGAATCCCGGAAGGAAGGCGCCTCCCGTGTAGATGCGTACGTCGTGACCGCGGCCGAGCAGCTCCGCGGCGACTGCACGGAAGGGGGTGACATGGCCCGAAAACGGCATCGCGGCGAGCAGGACACGCATCCGCCGGGCCCGCATGGAGCCACTCTCCGGCAGGGACGGCGTCCTGTGCAACACCGCCACGCGCCGAAGGGCGCCCCCTGCAGTCTGGGGGCGCCCTTCGGCTTTCGGTTGTGTGTGAGTGGGGTCAGCGGGTGCCGCGGGGCTTCGCG
>DATCMN010000036.1:0-3090 GCA_036563405.1 Naasia sp.
CGAGCGGCAGGAGGATGAACAGGCCGGCCACGGCGAGCACGAACGGCCAGGCGCGCTGCCCGCGCCGCCTCTCCCCCCGCGCCATCAGCAGCCTCGCATGGTGGAGAGCGCGGCGCTGTTCAGGACGATCCCGTCTCCGGCCAGCGTGAGGGTCACGCTGCCGTCACCGACGTCCAGCCGGGTGATGGCGACGCCGACCGGCAGGTAGTCGCCGACGCAGTAGTCGATGCCGTTCGGCGCGACGAGGCCGATCAGCGCGGTGGCGTCGACGTCGAGCGGCCCAGACGTCACGCGCGCACTCGTCGGCTCGAGGTGCAGGGAGTCCTCGTCGGCGGTGGCATCGGCGGTCACCTCGAAGTCGAGGTCCACGCCCAGCACGGGAGCCGTGCCGGTGTAGAGGACCCGGCCGTCGCGGATGGTCGTGGTGCCGGTGTCCCCCTGGGCCGCCAGCACGGCGTCGAGTGCGTCGTCGGTGAGGACGATGCGCGCCAGCGCGGTCTCCGCGGGCAGGCTCTGATCGAGCGGGACCCCGCCGAGGGCGACGGTGGCGGACACGGGCAGGCCTCCGACGGTGAGGTCCTCCCCGTCGATGTGCACGTCGTCGAGCTTCCCCGTGACGAGCTGCAGCAGCATCGAGCCGCCGCCGATCCGCACGTCCACGTCGCTCTGCACGCCGGCCGGGAGGCTCTGCTCGATCTGCTGCTCGACGTAGTCCTGCGCGAACGCGCGGGCGGCGACGTCGGCGGCGATGGCGAGCCCGATGACGACCACGAGGATCACGAGCAGCACGATCAGTCGCCGCAGGCCGCGCCGGCGTCGGCGCGGTGCGGGTGCGGCGAGGGCGTTCACATCCGGTCGGGCGCGGACACCCCGAGAAGCCCCAGCCCGGAGCCGAGCACCTGGCCGACGGCGTCGTTCAGCCACAGTCGCGTGCGGTGCACCGCCTCGATGGGCGCCTCGCCCTGCGGGATGACGCGGCAGCTGTCGTACCAGCGGTGGTAGGCGCCGGCCAGCTCCTCGAGGTACCGGGCGACGCGGTGCGGCTCGCGCAGCTCCGCCGCCTGGGTGAGGATGCGCGGGAACTCCTGCAGCACGCCGAGGAGCACCGACTCCGTCTCGTGCTCGAGCAGCTCCGGCGAGAACGCCGGCTCCCCGTCCACCTCGCGGGCGACGCCCGAGGCCGCGGCATTGCGGTCCACGGCCCGCGTGCGGGCATGGGCGTACTGCACGTAGTAGACGGGGTTGTCGTTGGTGTGCTTGGCGAGGAGGTCGAGGTCCACGTCGAGCTGCGAGTCGGCGGAGGAGCGGACCAGGGCGTAGCGGGCGGCGTCCACGCCCACGGCCTCGACGAGGTCCTCCATCGTCACCACGTTGCCCGCGCGCTTGCTCATGCGGACCGGCTGGCCGTCCTTGACGAGGTTCACGAGCTGCCCGATCAGGATCTCGAGATTGACCCACGGGGTGTCGCCGAAGGCCGCGACCATCGCCATCAGGCGGCCGATGTAGCCGTGGTGATCGGCGCCGAGCATGATGATGTTCCGCTCGAAGCCGCGCTCGCGCTTGTTCAGGTAGTAGGCGAGGTCGCCCGCGATGTAGGCGGGCTCCCCGTCGCTCTTGATGACCACCCTGTCGCGATCGTCGCCGAACTCGGTGGTGCGGAGCCACACCGCGCCGTCTGCGTCGAAGATGTGCCCCAGCTCCCGCAGCCGCTCGACGGCGTGCTGCACCGCTCCGGTCTCGTGCAGCGAGTTCTCATGGAAGTAGACGTCGAAGTCGACGCCGAAGTCGTGCAGCTGGTTGCGGATGTCGCCGAACATGAGGTCGACGCCGATCGCACGGAACACCTCCTGCGCCTCGTCGCGCGGCAGGGTGGCGAGGTCGCCGGGGTGCTGCTCGACGACGCGCGCGGCGATCTCCGCGATGTAGCCGCCCGCGTAGCCGTCCTCCGGGGTGGGTTCGCCGAGGTAGCTCGCGAGGAGACTGCGGCTGAACCTGTCGATCTGGGCGCCGTGGTCGTTGAAGTAGTACTCCTTGGCGACCTCCGCGCCCTGCGCGGCGAGGATCCGCGCCAGGCTGTCGCCGACGGCGGCCCACCGGGTCCCGCCGAGGTGGATCGGCCCGGTCGGGTTCGCGGAGACGAACTCGAGGTTCATCCTCACCCCGGCGAGCGCGTCGCCCCGGCCGTAGGCCCCGTCTGCGTCGACGATCCCCTTCGCCAGCGCACCTGCTGCGGCTGCGTCGAGCGTGATGTTGATGAACCCGGGCCCGGCGATGTCGACGGCCCGCACGCCGTCGAGCGCCGCGATGCCGTCGGCGAGCTCGGCGGCCAGTTCGCGGGGTGCCGTGCCCAGCCGCTTGCCGAACCGCATGGCGACGTTGCTCGCCCAGTCGCCGTGCTCGCGGTTGCGGGGGCGCTCGAGGGCGACGTCGGCGGCGGACGGCCGGATGTCCTCCACTCCGCGTCGCGCCGCGGCCTCTCCGACGAGGCGGGCGACGGTGTCGGCGAGATCGGCGGGAGTCACGGCGATCAAGACTACCGGCGGCGGTTCGTGCGGGGATCCCGCTGCCGGCGCCGGACACGCCGAGAGCTGGGGGTTCCGCGGGAGCGGCGCTGTAGCCTGCCTCGTCGGTACATGCCCACGGTGGTGTGCCCGGGGAGGGGCTCGTGAGGAAGTCAGGTCGGCGATATGCCGCTCCGCCGGCCCCCGTGCGGCTGCGGGCCGCCGCGATGGTGGGCGTCGCCGTCGTCGCCCTGCTCGCGGGCTGCACGTCCAACCCCGTGCAGCCGGTGCCGCGTTCCGCGACGCCGGGCGACGCCGGCGCGGAGCCCCCCGTAACCGATCCGTCTCCCCCCGCCCCGGTGCCCACCCTCTCCGATCCGATCACGATCCCGGTGGACGTGGCCTGCGACCAGCTGGTGACTCCGGAGCAGCTGAACGCGTACAACGCGAACCTCGCGGTGGACCCTGCATACGCCCCGAGCCCCGGAGCCGCGCAGATCCTCGAGTGGCAGGGCGTTGCCTGCGGCTGGGCGGACTCCACCGATGCAGCGAGTGTCGAGATCGCGGTCGCCCACCTGAGCCCGCCGGA
>DATCMN010000092.1:0-10890 GCA_036563405.1 Naasia sp.
ACCAGACGCTGCCCAAGGTGACGCGGAACGCCCTCGCCGTCGCCGCGGTCGCCGGCATCACCGGGGTGCCGTTCGCGGCCGGCTGCGCCCGTCCCCTCGTCCGCGACCTGGAGACCGGCGAATCGATCCACGGCGACTCCGGCCTCGACGGCCCCGCCCTTCCCGAGCCGACCTTCGAGCTCGATCCGCGGCACGCCGTCGACCTGATCATCGACACGGTGATGGCCGCGGAGCCCGGCGAGATCACCCTCGTCCCGACCGGCGCCCTCACGAACATCGCGCTCGCCGTCCGCAAGGAGCCGCGCATCGTGGAGCGGGTGCGCGAGGTGGTGCTGATGGGCGGCGGCTACAACGTCGGCAACTGGAGCGCCGTGGCCGAGTTCAACATCGTCATCGACCCGGAGGCGGCGCACATCGTCTTCAACGAGGCCTGGCCGGTCACCATGGTGGGGCTGGACCTCACCCATCAGGCTCTCGCGACGCCGGAGGTGGAGGCCGCGGTCGCCGCGGTGGGCACCTCCCCCGCGAAGTTCGTGGTCGAGCTGATGGACTTCTTCCGCGCGAGCTACGAGCACGAGCAGGGCTTCGACAACCCGCCGGTGCACGACCCGTGCGCGGTGGCCTATGTGATCGACCCGACGGTGATGACCGTGCAGCGCGCCCCCATCACCGTCGAGCTGACCGGCACGCACACCCTCGGCATGACAGTCGCCGACTTCCGTGCGGAGCCGGGCCCCGAGGTCCGCACCCAGGTGGCGGTGAGCCTCGACGCCCCGAAGTTCTGGGGCCTCGTCGTCGACGCCCTGGAGCGGATCGGCGAACCCGCCGCACGCTGACCGCGGCGCGCGTATCCGCTCGTCGAGCGCGGTCCCTCCACCACTCTGCGCGGTGCGAGCACCTTCCGCGCGGTGTGAAACACCACACGCGGTCGGTACACCCACCGCGCGAGGTCACTCGCACCGCGCGACAGGTGCACGCACCGCGCGACGCGGGTTCAGGAGATGCGGGCGACCACGATCGGACGGCGATCCGGGGCGGTGTCGCCGATGGTCCAGGCGCCCTCGAGGGCTGCCAGTGCTCGCGGCAGTCGCGCCTCCTCGTCGGTGTGCAGCGTGAAGAGCGGCTGCCCCTCCTCGACCCGGTCGCCGGGCTTCGCGTGCAGCTCGATGCCGGCACCCGCCGACACCGGATCCGACTGGCGGGCGCGGCCGGCACCCAGACGCCACGCGGCGATGCCGAACGCCAGCGCGCGCTGCTCGGCGAGCACGCCGGAGCGGTCCGCCGTCACCACCTGGGTCTCGCGGGCGGCGGGCAGTGCCGCGTCCGGGTCGCCGCCCTGCGCGGCGATCATCCGGCGCCACACGTCCATCGCGCGGCCATCGGCAAGAGCCTCCGCCGGGTCCTCGTCGCCGAGGCCGACGTGGCCGAGCATCTCGCGCGCCAGCGCAACGGTCAGCTCCACGACGTCCGCCGGTCCGCCGCCGGCCAGCACCTCCACCGACTCCCGCACCTCGAGCGCGTTGCCGATGGTGAGGCCGAGCGGGACGCTCATGTCGGTCAGCAGCGCGCTCGTGGCGACGCCGGCGTCGGTGCCGAGGTCGACCATGGTGCGGGCGAGCTCGCGCGCGAGCGCCTCGTCGCGCATGAACGCGCCCTCGCCGAACTTCACGTCGAGCACCAGCGCGCCGGTCCCCTCCGCGATCTTCTTGCTCATGATGCTGGAGGCGATCAGCGGGATGGCCTCCACGGTGCCGGTAGTGTCCCGCAGCGCGTAGAGCCGCTTGTCGGCGGGCGCGAGGCCCGCCCCGGCGGCGCAGATGACGGCTCCGACGTCGCGCAGCTGGTCGCGCATCGCCTCCGGGCTCACGTCCGCGCGCCAGCCGGGGATCGACTCGAGCTTGTCGAGGGTGCCGCCGGTGTGGCCGAGGCCGCGGCCGGACAGCTGCGGCACCGCGACGCCGTAGGAGGCCACCAGAGGGGCGAGCGGCAGCGTGATCTTGTCGCCGACGCCGCCCGTGGAGTGCTTGTCGACGGTCTTCTTGCCGAGGCCCTCGAAGCTCATCCGCTCACCGCTCGCGATCATCGCCAGCGTGAGGTCGCGGATCTCGCTCCGCGTCATCCCGTTGAGGAGCACCGCCATCGCCCAGGCGGACATCTGCTCGTCGGCGACGTAGCCGCGCGTGAACGCGTCCACCAGCCAGTCGATCTCGGCGGTGGTGAGCTCCTGCTTCTCCCGTTTGGCTTTGATGAGGTCGACGGCGTCGAAGGCTTCGGTCACCCCTCCAGAGTATGGCCTGCCCTCAACAGGCCGGTTTGCCTCCAACAGGCCAGAATCCGCAGTTCACGCCTGTTGGAGGCAAAGCAGCCTGTTGAGGGCAGGTGAGGGGCGTCAGTCGTGCTCGGCGCGGTAGGCGGCGAGCGTGCGCGGGCCGAAGGCGTCCGGAATGACCTCGTCGATGGTCTTGATGCCGCTCACAGTCTCGAGCAGCATGCCCTCGGCGGAGTGCTCGAAGAGCAGCTGCCGGCACCGGCCGCACGGCATCAGCGCGCCGCCGTCGCCGTCAACGCAGGTGAACGCGACCAGCTTGCCGCCGCCGGTCATGATCAGCGTCGACACGAGGGTGCACTCGGCGCAGAGCGTGAGCCCGTAGGACGCGTTCTCCACGTTGGCGCCGCTGATCACGCGGCCGTCGTCGACGATCGCCGCGACCCCCACCGGGAATTTGGAGTACGGGACGTACGCCTTCCGCATCGCGTCCACCGCGACCTCGCGCAGCGCATCCCAGTCGACGTCCGCCACAGCAGCCTCCTCCGTGCTCATGCCTTGATGTACGGCTTCCCGGATGCGGCCGGGGCGCGCACCTGTCCGACGAGGCCGGCGACCGCGACGATCGTGACCACGTACGGGAGCATCAGCATGAACTCGCTGGGCACCGGCGAGCCGATGATCGACAGCACGTTCTGCAGGTTCTGCGCGAAGCCGAACAGCAGGGCGGCGAGCGTGGCGCGGATCGGGTCCCACCGGCCGAAGATGACGGCGGCGAGGGCGATGAAGCCGGCGCCGGCCGTCATCTCCTTGTTGAACGCGCCCACTGCGCCGAGGGTGAGGTAGGCGCCGCCGAAGCCGGCGATCGCGCCGGCGAGGGACACGTTCCAGAACCGGGTGCGGGCCACGTTGATGCCCACGGTGTCGGCGGCCTGCGGGTGCTCGCCCACGGACCGGAGGCGCAGACCCCACCGGGTGTGGAACAGGAACCACCAGACGAGCGCGACGGCCACGTACATCGCGTAGACGATGATCGTCTGCCGGAACAGCGCGGGCCCGAGAACCGGGATCTGCGACAGGACCGGGATCTCGATGCGGGGGAACTTGTCCGGGGAGTTCAGCACCGCGGCGTTCGGGCTGAGCACCTTGGAGAAGAAGAAGCTGGTGATGCCGGTCACGAGCACGTTCAGCACGACGCCGACGATGACCTGGTCGACCACGTACTTGATCGAGAAGGCGGCGAGCACGAAGGAGACCAGGACGCCGGCGACCGCCGCCCCGACGAGACCGATGAGCGGCTGGCCGGTCACCGAGGCCACCACGGCGGATGCGAAGGCGCCCGCGAGCAGCTGGCCCTCGATCGCGACGTTCACGACGCCCACGCGCTCGCAGATCACGCCGCTCATCGCGCCGAAGATCAGCGGCACGCTGAGGCCCAGCGTCCCGACGAACAGGCCGGGGACGGGCAGGGTCGCGCCCGCCGCCGCCCAGGTGAGGAACGCGACGATGAAGAGGACGCCGAAGACCGCGATCAGCCACAGCGGCGTGCGGCGCACCGCCCGCGCCTGCAGGTAGGCGAGCACCGTGAGCGCGGCGAGGACCACGGTGAGCGCGATCGTGGTGGCCCGGGTCGGCAGCGCGATCTCCGGCAGCTGCAGGAAGTCGCTGCCCGTCGACAGCCGGAACGTGCTGATCCCGTCGCGGCCGAGCAGCAGGAACAGGATGATCGAGGCCACCAGGAAGACGCCGAAGCCGATCGGCACCTTCCAGCTGCGCAGCAGCTTGGTGTCGAGTGCGGGCACCGCCGCCACGTCGCTCGCTGCCGCTGTCGTCACTTGGCCACCGCCTCGGTCGTGCGACGCCCCGACTTCCGCTTCTCGCCCGGCGCCGGCAGGCGGAAGATCGTCCGCACCAGCGGGGGCGCGGCGATGAACAGCACGATGAGGGACTGCACGACGAGGACGATGTCGATCGGCACGCCTTCGGCCGCCTGCATCGAGAAGCCGCCCGCCTTGAACGCGCCGAACAGGATGCCCGCCGCGAACACCCCCCAGGGGCGCGAGCGTCCGAGCAGGGCGACGGTGATCGCGTCGAAGCCGATGCCCGCATCGATGCCCGCGCCGAAGCCGGTCTTGATCGTGCCGAGCATCTGGGAGGCGCCGGCCAGGCCGAGCAGCGCGCCCGAGATGAGCATCGCCCACACGTACGTGTTCTTCACGTCGATGCCCGCCACCCGCGACGCGTTCGGGTTCTCGCCGACCGCGCGGAACTGGAACCCGAGGTTGGAGCGGTTGAGGATGTACCAGACCACCACGGTGGCGACGATCGCGAAGAGGAACCCCGCGTGCAGGTTGTACTGCGGCCCGAACAGGTCGGGGAACACGGCGTTCGCCTTCATCGGCGGCGTCTTCGGGTTGTTGCTGCCCTCCTGCTGGAGCACCGGGGTGCGCAGCAGGAAGCTCAGCAGGTAGAAGCCGACGTAGTTGAGCATGATCGTCGTGATCACCTCGTGCGCGCCGGTGCGCGCCTTGAGGAGGCCGGCGATGCCCGCCCAGATCGCGCCGCCGATCATGCCCGCCAGCACGGCGGCGAGCAGGTGGATCACCGGCGGCAGGTCGAGAGCGAAGCCCACCCAGCCGGCGCAGGCGGCGGCGATCAGCATCTGGCCGCGGCCGCCGATGTTGAACATGCCCACCCGGAAGGCGAGGGCGACGCCGAGGCCGGCCGCGATGAGCGGTGTCGCGAACGTGAGGGTCTCCGTCAGCGGGCGGATGCCCGACGCGAAGCCCTGCACGCGGAAGTTGTAGACCGCGCCCTGGAAGAGCGCCGAGTACGCGCCCGCCACGGAATCCCACGCGTAGTAGAGGAGATCGGTCGGCCGGGAGAAGAAGTAGCCGGCGCTGCGCTGCACGTCCTCGTCGGTGATCGCGATGAGGATGCCGCCCGCCACCATCGACAGGAGCACGGCGAGGACCGAGATGGCGATGCTGCCGGTGGTGATCTCGCGGAGCGCGAGCTGCCAGCGGGATTCGCCGGGCTCGCGGTGCGGGACGTCGGTGGACGGCGGGGCGTCCTGGCCCCGGGTGGTGGGGAGCTGCGAGTCGCTCATGCGGCCACCTCCGAGGGGGTCTCGCCGGCCATCATGAGGCCGAGCACGTCGCGGGGCGTGTTCCCGGGGACGATGCCGACGATCCGGCCGCGGTACATGACGGCGATCCGGTCGGCGAGGGCGGTGACCTCGTCGAGCTCGGTGGAGACGACGACCACGGGCATCCCGGCGTCACGGGAGGCGACGATCCGGGTGTGCACGAACTCGATAGAGCCGACGTCGAGGCCGCGGGTTGGCTGCGCCGCGACGAACAGGCGCAGGTCGCGGCTCAGCTCACGGGCGAGGACCACCTTCTGCTGGTTGCCGCCGGAGAGGCGGCCGACGGCGGTGGAGACGGTCTGGGCGCGGATGTCGAACTCGACCTTCTTCTGCTCGGCGAACTCCTCGAGGTACTTCAGCTGCAGGCTCCCGCCCTTCACGAACGGGGTCTTGCCGGAGCTCCTGTCGAGCATCAGGTTCTCGGCGACGCTGAACTCGGCGACGAGCCCGTCCTCCTTGCGATCCTCGGGGACGAAGCCGACGCCGGAGTCGAGGACCTCGCGCACGGACAGGCCCGTGATCGGCTTCCCGTCGAGCCGGATGGAGCCGGTGACGCGCGTCTGGAGGCCGAGGAGCGCCTCGGTGAGCTCTGTCTGGCCGTTGCCCTGGACCCCTGCGATGGCGAGGATCTCGCCGCGGCGCACCTCGAAGCTGACGTCGTTGACCACGACCTGGCCGCGCGGGTCGAGCACCGTCACGTGCTCCACGACGAGGGCCTCGTCGCCCGGCGTCGCCGCATCCTTGTGCACCGTCAGCTCGACGGCGCGGCCCACCATCAGGGACGCCAGCTCCGCGTTCGTCGACTGCGGCGACGCCTCACCCACCACCTTGCCGAGCCGGATCACGGTGACGCGGTCGGCGATCTCGCGCACCTCGCGCAGCTTGTGAGATATGAACACGATCGAGGTGCCCGCCTCCTTCAGCTGCCGCATGATGACGATCAGCTCGTCCGTCTCCTGCGGGGTCAGCACCGCGGTCGGCTCGTCGAACACGAGGACCTGCGCGTCGCGGGACAGCGCCTTGATGATCTCCACCCGCTGCTGGACCCCCACCGGCAGGTCCTCGACGAGCGCGTCCGGGTCCACGTCGAAGCCGAACCTGTCGGAGATCTCCCGCACCTTCGCACGAGCGGCGGCGAGGTCGAGGGCGCCGGCGAACTTGGTCTTCTCGTGGCCGAGCATCACGTTCTCGGCGACCGTGAAGACGGGGATGAGCATGAAGTGCTGGTGGACCATGCCGATCCCGGCACGCATCGCATCCCCGGGGCCGGCGAAGTGCTGCGGCACCCCGTCCAGGACGATCTCGCCCTCATCCGCCTGGTAGAGGCCGTAGAGGACGTTCATCAGCGTCGACTTGCCCGCCCCGTTCTCCCCGAGCAGCGCGTGGATCTCGCCGGGCTCCACAGTGAGGCTGATCGAATCGTTCGCGGTGAGCGAGCCGAACCGCTTCGTGATCCCGCGGAGCTCGAGCTTCATGCTTCCCAATCTAGATGGCCGGGAGACCGCGGACGGTCCCCGGGAATGCGGAAGGGCCGGGACCGCCAGCGGATGCTGACGGCCCCGGCCCGGGGTCCTCTGGACTCCTAGGAGTTGAGGTAGGAGGTCACCTCGATGTCACCGGCGATGATGCCCTCGCGGATGGTGTCGAGCTCGCCCTGCAGCTCGGCGCTCACCGTCTCCTCGTAGTTGTGGAACGGCGCGACGCCGACACCGTCGTTCTCGAGGTTGCCGAGGTACGGGGTGTTGTCGAAGCCGCTCTCGTTGGTCAGCTCGATCACGTCGGAGGTCGCGATCTGCATGCCCTTGAGGATGCTGGTCAGGTACTGGTCCTGGTAGTTCGGGTCGGTCTCGAACAGGTCGGCGTCGCAGCCGATCAGCGCGATCTCCTTGCCGGAGTCGGCGATCGCCTCGGCGGCGCTCTGGTAGATCGGGCCGCCGACGGGGAGGATGACGTCCGCACCCTGGTCGATCAGGTTCTGCGCCGCGTTCAGCGAGTCGGTGCCCGCCTCGAACGAGCCGATGAACGTGCCGTCCTGCGCCTCACGGTCCCAGCCGAGGACCTGCACGGAGGTGCCCTTCTCGCTGTTGTGGTACTCGACGCCCTGGGCGAAGCCGTCCATGAAGATCGAGACCGTCGGGAAGTTCATGCCGCCGTAGGTGCCGACGATGCCGCTCTTGCTGACGCTCGCCGCGGAGTAGCCGGCGAGGAACGCGGCCTGCGACGTGTCGAAGAGGATCGGCTTGATGTTCGGTGCGTCGGTCTCGCCGTCGAAGTCGTTGTCCGCGGCGTCGTCGATGATCGCGAAGTTGACGTCGGGGTTGGCGAGCGCCGCCTCCACCGTGGCCTGCGAGAGCGCGAAGCCGACCGTGAAGATCAGGTTGCAGCCCTGCGAGATCAGGGTGTCGATATTGGGCGCGTAGTCGGCGTCGCTCTTCGACTCGACCGCGGTGCCCTCGACGCCGATCGCCGCTGCGCCGTCGTCCAGGCCGTTCTTGCCGAGCTCGTTGAAGGAGTTGTCGTCGAAGCCGCCGGTGTCGGACACCATGCAGGGGAGGATCTCGCTGGCGGCCTCGCCGCCGCCGTCGGTGCCTCCGCTGGCACCGCCGCTGCTCTCGGGTGCCGGGGCACAGCCGGCGAGGAACAGGGCGGCGGCACCCACCGTCGCGAACGCGGCGATGCCTCTGCGGGAGATTGTGGTCAAGGTGGTCCTCCAAGGGATGCGCGGGATCGCCGCGCTGTGGTGGTGGTGCGCGCGCCGGAGCGCGGACCGCAGGTGGTCGTCACGTTACTCGTCGGGGGCCACGCGGCCGGGCAGGCCCGGGCCGATCCGGCCAGACGTTATGAAGATGCGACCGAGGCGTAACCGGCGCGAAACCTCGCCCCGGCGGCCCCGCCGTCCGGCTCAGGGGGCGGAGACGGACTCGACCACGAGGTCGCCGGCGACGATGTCCGCCTGCAGCTGCTCGACCTCGGCGACCAGCTCGGGGCTGACCGACGCCTCGAAGTCGTGCAGCGGGGCGATGCCGACCCCGCCGTTCTCGAGGGTCCCGACGAACGGCTCGCTGTCGAAGGACCCGTCGATGTCGGCGCCGACGATCTCGACGACAGCGTCCCGGGTGTTCTTGAGGACGCTCGTGAGCAGCAGCGGGCGGTACTCCTCCGGCAGGGTCTCGTAGCCGTCGTTGTCGACCCAGATGATCGACACCCCGCCGGCCTCGAGCGCCGCGGCGGCCGCGCCCTCCCCGACCTGACCGGCGACGGGGAGGATCACGTCCGCTCCCTGGTCGATCAGCGCCTGCGCTGTGGTCTTGCCGAGGTTCACGTTCTCGAAGTCGCCGGTGAAGACGCCGTCCTGCGCCTCCTTGTCCCAGCCGAGGGCCCTCACCTGCGTGCCGTGCACCTCGTTGTACTTGGCGACGCCGTCGACGAAGCCGTCCATGAACAGGGTGACGGGCGGCTGGTTGCCGCCGCCGAAGGTGCCCACGGCACCGGTCTTGCTGACGCCGGCGGCGAGGTAGCCGGCGAGGAACGCCGCCTGCGCGGTGTCGAAGACGATCGGCTTCACGTTCTCGGCCTCGACGACCTCGTCGACGATCGCGAAGTGGATGTCGGGGTTCGCCGCGGCCTGCTCCTCGGTCGCGACGGCCAGCTCGTAGCCGACGGTGAGGACGAACTGGCAGCCGGACGAGACGGCCTGCTCGACGTTCGGCTCGAGGTCGGTCTCGGAGGTGGAGATGAGGACCTCCGCCTCGATCCCGAAGTCGGACTGCGCCTGCTCGAGGCCCTCCCAGCTGGTCTGGTTGAACGAGCGGTCCTCGAGCCCGCCCGAGTTCGTCACCATGCGCGCGCAGTAGTCCTCGGACTCGCCTTCGGTGGCCCCACCCGTGCGCTCCGGCGCCGGCGCGCAGCCGGCGAGGAGGAGGACGGCGACGCCGGCGGCGGCGGCGAGGCGAGCGGTCGTGACGCGCATGGAAGCTCCGGTCTTGTCGGGGGTTGACGCGAGGCTACCGGCCCGCCGGACGCGCCCGCGTCCCCGTCGCGCCACCCCGGCAGCACTTCGTTACGGAAGCGTGATGGCGTTTCGCGCTCAGGTGCACGATCTGGCGCGAGGTGGCCGGGATGCGGGTCGCACAACGCCGTATCGGCCACTCCGCGGGCTCTAGAGGACGTCGGTGCGGCCGCTGAGCTTCAGCGCGTCGACGACGCTCTTCACCCGCTGGGCGTGCTCGCTCGTCGTGACGAGGAGCGCGTCCGGGGTGTCCACCACGACGATGTTCTCGACGCCGATGAGCGTGATCAGGCGGTTGCCCTCGCTCACGACGATCCCGCTCGAGGAGTCGGCGAGCACGCGGGCGTTCTCGCCCAGGATCGCGAGGTCGCTCTTGCGGCCGCCGGACTGGAGCTTCGCGAGGGAGCCGAAGTCCCCCACGTCGTCCCACGGGAAGTCGCCGGGCACGACGGCGAGCACTCCCTCCTTGGCGCTCGGCTCCGCGACCGAGTAGTCGATGGCGATCTTGGCGAGCGTCGGCCACACCCTGTCCACCACGGACCCGCGGCGCGGGGTGTCCCACGCCTCCGCCAGCTCGGTGAGCCCGGCGAGCAGCTCCGGCTGCGTCTTGCCCAGCTGCTCGAGGAGTCTGTCGGCACGGGCGATGAACATGCCGGCGTTCCACAGGTACTTGCCGGAGGACAGGTACTTCCGCGCAGTCGAGAGGCTCGGCTTCTCGACGAAGCCCTCCACGGCGAGCGCGCGCGGCGCCCCCGCCACCTCGATGGGGTCCCCGCAGCGGATGTAGCCGAAGCCGATCGCCGGCTCCGTCGGGGTGATGCCGATCGTGGCGATGTACCCGGCGTCGGCGAGCGCGATTGCCTCGACCACGGCCTCCCGGAAGCGGCGGTTGTCGTTGATCACGTGATCGGCGGCGAACGAGCCGATGATGACGCCCGGCTCCCGGTGCTGCAGGATCGCGGCGGCCAGTCCGATCGCGGCGGAGGAGTCCTTGCCCTCGCTCTCGAGGACGACGTTGGCGTCGGCCAGCTCGGGCAGCTGCGTCTCGACCGCCGCGCGGTGCGCCCGGCCCGTGACCACCATCACGCGGTCGGCGCCGGCGATGGGCGTCAGCCGGTTCCAGGTGTCGCGCAGCAGCGTGTGCCCGGACCCGGTCAGGTCGTGCAGGAACTTGGGTGCGGCGGCCCGGGACAGCGGCCACAGCCGCGAGCCGATCCCGCCCGCCGGGATGACGGCGTAGAAGCGGTCGACGGCCTCGGGTTCGGTGCCCTGCCCCCGCCAGACGATTCCGTTGTCGCTCACGGCCCCCACCCTAGAGGGCGCACTCCGGGTCGGTCCGCGTCCGATTGCCGCGTCCCACCCCGCCGCGGCCCGCATAGTCGGCCTCCGCGAGCCCCCCGGGGTTTCGCCGGATGATGCCCCGCGGTTCACCCGCCGCTCATTTCCCGGCCTCCCGGGCTTCCTACC
>DATCMN010000098.1:0-22709 GCA_036563405.1 Naasia sp.
ACGGGCGCCCGCTCGCGTGGGTGGTGGCCGCCGTCGCGGTCGGCGCCGTCCCGCCCGTGGCGCTCGGCGCCCTCGTGCACCTCGTCTACCTCACCCTCGTCCGGCGGGAGGACGAGCTCGTCGAGCTCGTCCAGACGCTCCCCGCACCGCAGCAGTGGGGGCGCCCGGCCGACCGGGAGGACGACGACGAGGCGGGCGACGACGACCCGGTACCGGGCGAGACGCTCGACGAGAAGCGGGAGCGACTCCTCCGCGCCGGGGCCGGCAGGCGCCGCCTCGCGCGCGAGCTCGACATCACCGAGCACGAGGCGCGCGCGCTCGTCGAGGCGTACCGGGCGGGGGGTGCCGCGTGAGCACCGACGCCGCCACCCCGCCGCCCGCCGCGCCCGACCCGGACCGCGAGCCGGGCGTCAGCCTGGAGAAGGGCGCCGCCGAGGCGGGCGCCGCACGCCGGCCGGTCGAGCTCGTCACCGGCGCGCGGAAGCGCAGCACGGGCACCCCGCTCGTGCCGGTCCTGCCGACGTGGCTCACCACGCGGGAGGACTTCACCCACACCGTCCGGGCGTGGGTGACCCGCCACGCCCACCGGGCGGCGACGTGGGCGACGGCCGCCCCGGTGCTGCTGCTCGTGCTCGTCGGGTACGCCCCGCGCGGCCTCGCCCGCGTCACCGCGGCGTGGGCCCGCTACCTCTACGACTACGACTCCGCCACCCTGCGCGGGAGCCACGCCCGCGGCGGGGACGCGGGCGGGTACGCGCAGGTCCAGGCGGCGCGGCGCGCCTCGGTGAAGGCCCGGGCGATGGTCGCGGGCACGGTGGCACTGCTCGTCGCCGTCCCGGTCCTCGCCTGGACTCTCCCGCGGGTGCTGGCCGGGATCGTCGGGGTGGCGGTCGCGGTCTGGATCGTCAAGCTCATCCCCGGGCGCGGCATCGGCGAGGTGCTCGCGGGCGCCGGTGTCGGGTGGGCGGTCTGGTGGTTCGGGCCCGACCTGCTCGCGCTCGTCCCGCGGCCGCCCGCGTGGACGTGGGTAATCGCCGGCACGGCGGGCGTGCTCGCCCTCGGGTGGGTGGGCCGCCCGCAGGAGCGGGCGCTCGTCGCCCGCGAGGAGGTCGCCGGCCCGTCCGCCGTGCCGCTCCGCGCGCCGCTCGTGCGGCAGGCGCTCTGCGACATCGGCATCGGCCGGTTGAAGGACCCCGACGACATCCGCATGCTCACCGACGTCCACCGCCACGGACCGGGCGTTCAGGTCGACGTGGAGCTCCCGGCGGGCGTGCCCGCGTCCGACGTCATGGAGAAGCGGGAGGAGCTCGCCGCCGCGCTGCGCCGCGAGCTCGGCACCGTGTGGCCGGCCGTCGGCATCCGCCACCCCGGGCACCTGTCGCTGTTCGTCGCCGACCAGCCGATGAGCAGCTCCAAGCAGGCGCCCTGGCCGCTGCTCCGCGAGGGCACCGTGAACGTGTTCCGCGGGGCCCCGATGGTCACTGACCAGCGGAACCAGTGGATAGACGTCACGCTCGCCTACACCGCGTGGGTGGTGGGCGCGGTGCCGCGGATGGGGAAGACGTTCTTCGTGCGGGAGTGGCTGCTCGTCGCCGGTCTGGACATCCGCACGCGGGTCTACGCGTTCGACTTGAAGGGCACCGGCGACCTGTCGCCCTGCGCCGCCTACGCGCACGGCTACGGCGTCGGCGACGAGCCGGAGGACATCGAGGCGCAGCTCCAGCACCTCCGCGACATCGTGGCCGAGATGCGGCGGCGGGCGAAGGTGATCCGCGAGCTCCCGCGCGAGCTCGCCGCCGAGAACAAGGTCACCGACGACCTCGCCAACCGCCGTGACCTGCGCCTGGAGCCGATCGTCCTCGGCGTCGACGAGTGCCAAGTGTGGTTCGAGCACCCGGACAAGGCCGTCCGGGACGAGTTCATCGCCCTCTGCACCGACCTCGTGAAGCGGGGGCCCGCGCTGGGCATCATCCCCCTGTTCGCCACGCAGAAGCCGGACGCCAAGAGCATCCCCACCGCCATCAGCGCGAACGCGTCGGCGCGGTTCTGCTTGAAGGTCAACGGCCAGCCTGCGAACGATCAGGTGCTCGGGACGTCGATGTACAAGGAGGGCGTCCGGGCCACGCTGTTCAGCTTCCGGGACAAGGGCATCGCGTACCTCATCAGCGACGGTGCGGAGCCCCGCATCGTGCGCTCGGTGGCCGGCCTGGACGCGGTCGCCTCGGAGAAGGTGGCGAACCGCGCCCGTGCGCTGCGGGAGGCGGCAGGGCGGCTCACCGGGCAGGCGGCCGGGCAGGTCGACGAGCCGGAGGAGCCGGTCGTCGACGTGCTCGACGACGTGCGCGAGGTGCTCGACGCCGAGCCGGCCCGCCGGATGGGCCTCGCCGCCGTCCGCGACCGCCTCGCGCTACTGCGCCCCGCGCACTACGAGCGCTGGGACGACGCCACCCTCTCGGCCGCCCTGCGCGGCGCCGGTGTCGAGTCCGCGCCGGTGCACTGCCCGGTGGCCGGCCGCACCGTCCGCGGCGTCCGGCGCGAGGATCTCGACGGCACCCCGCGGGCCGCCTAACGCGACGAGCCGGGCGCGCCCACGAGGTCGAGCCGACCTGCGGAAACACCCGGCCGACCGACCACGCAGTGAGGCCCCTGACCCTGCGCGTTACCGCAGGTCAGGGGCCTTACGTGTGCGCCTAACGCAGGCGTTAGGTCGGGCGCGGCCCGTTAGGTCGGCCGAGCTGCCTGCGGGCGGCGGCTGAGGCGTAGTCGTGGATGACGCAGGGCCACTCGGGTTGGAGCCCCTGGCGCGGTGCGCAGGCCGGGCACCGGCCGTTGGGAGTCGGTGTGTGCGTCTGGAGCAGCCGGGCCGCGAGGTCCGGCACCTGCGCGATGACGTCGATGAGGGCGGCGCGCTCGGCGTCGCCGTACTGGCGCATCACTGCTCGTCGGGGCGCGGCGCGTGCCGCTTGACGTACCGCTCCAGGCCGGCCCGGATCACATCGGAGAGGGACTCCCCGCGCTCCTCGGCAACGGCCTTGGCCGGGAGCCAGACCTCGTCGGGGACGCGGACCGTCCTCCGAGGAGTCTTCTCCTGGTTGGGCACGGCGGAGAGTGTCTCATCCGTCATGACAGTCGATCTCGGCACTGTCATGACAGCGGGTGCGTCAGCGCTCGCCTGCTCGGGTGTCATGACACCCACGGTAGCAGGGTGTCATGACACCGCGTGCAGGTTCGGTCACCCGGGCAGGGGGCGAGGGGGCACTCACGGTTCACCGCGGCGCGCCGCCGCGAGCCCTGTAACGACAGCAGAGGCCCCGCCCACCCCCGAAGGGGTGAGCGGGGCCTCTTGGGTGCCGTCAACGGTGACGCTGGGCAAGCGATCCCCGTCGACGGCAGTCGGTGGGATCTGCGGTCCCACCTGGTACTACGAGCCGATCATGACTCCGTTGCGACGTTGGAAAGAATGTCACTGGATCGGACTAGTCGAACACGCGATGTAGTCGCGGACGTCAGAACCGCGGACGGTACTCCTCGTCCGGCACGAGCGGGACGAGCACCTCCACGCCGTCGACGAACACAGACGTCCGCGGGTCGACGAGCGGGGTCGTCTCCTTCTCGGCACGCTTGATGACCCCGAACGCGACCAGGATGACGACCACGGCCTCCAGGACGGCCGGCACGAGGGCGACGAGGCCCTCCAGCGCGGTCCCCTGCGCGGCGTCGAGCACGCCGAGCGTGACGAGCGCGGTGATGACGGTGCCGATCGCGAGGATCGCGCCGCCGACGGACTTGAACGCCTCCCGGATCGGGGTCGGGCGGGCGGAGCTGAGGGGAGCGGACATCAGGCGATCTCCTTCGAGGTGAGGTACAGCGGGCCGACCTCGGCGAGGGCGTCCCGGATCAGAGCGCGGACGTCGTCCGCGGATAGGACGGCCGCGGGGCTGGCGTCCAGGGCGGCGAGGATGCGGGTGAGGGCGTGACCGACGTCGTTGCGGCGGGCGAGGTCGTCGGCAGCGATGTCCTCGGGGGTTCGCCTCGTCGGGTACGCCACGGGGTCGACCACGCCGAGCCTGGAGAGGATCTGGCTGCGGGCGTGGCCCACGTCGTCGCGGCGGGCGAGCTGGCGCAGCATCGCCCGGTCGTCATCGGTGAACATGTCGTCCTCCAGGTGGGCGGGGCGGGGAGCGGACGTCGGCTTGGTTGGGGCGAGCGCGAGGAGGCCGGCCACCTGCCGGTTGATGTCCGGGATGAGCACGTACGCGTGCCGGCCCGGGCAGGCCGTGGACGCGCCCGGGGCGTCGCGGTGTCCGCCAGTGAGGCGCGCGGGCCACCAGCCGGCGCGGTGCCCGTGGGCGACGAGCTCGGCCACCGCGCGCACGGCGGTGTCGGGCGGCTTCTGCCGGTCGTAGTCGCCGACGAGCACGATCGCCCGCGAGATGCTGTTGCGGCCGCCGGTGTGCGCGCCGCGGCGGCCGACGCCGTGGCCCTCGTAGACGCGGCCGAGCGGCGTCACCGCGAACGTGTAGGAGATCCCGCCGCCGAACCTGTCGTGCCCGATCCGCTCCAGTGTGCGGACGGCGGCGTCGTCATCGTCGAACGGTGGGAGGAGGTCCGGGGCGACCGTCACCGAGTGGTGGAGGTAGAGCTCGCGGGCTGGGAGCGGTGCCTCGGCGAACCCGGCAGGGCGCCGGGCGCCCCACTCCTCGCGGCTGATGATGAGCACGTCAGCCTGCCCGGTCGGGCGGGGGCGTGACGACGACGGCGGCCGCGGAGGGGGCGCCGCGGCCGGAGAGGATGCCCTCTATCCGGGCGAGGCGCTCCACGTTCCCGGCTCGCTGGTCGGCGTCGCGGACGAGCTTGTCGATTGCGTCGGCGAGGTGGCTGCCGCCGTTGCGCTGGAGCTGCGCGGTCTGGTGCTCGACCGTGCCGAGGCGGGTCTCCACGTTCTCCAGGCGCTCCGGCACGCCGGGGCGGGCGACGAACCCGGGCCGGGCGTCCTCGCCGAACCAGTCGTCGAGGAAGTGGGAGAACCGCTCGTCGGAGAACATCGAGAGCGCGCGGATGCGGCGACCGAGCCACAGCATCGGCGGCACGAGGACGGCGAGCGCCCCCACGAGGCCGAACAGGAAGGTCCAGAGGTCCCAGGGCAACGTGTGGCCCCTTTCGCGTGCAGGTACGGGTGCGCGCCGGGCCGCGGTCAGGCGGCCGGGCGACGGGGGGTGAGGTAGCGGTACGGGCCGTCACCGTGGACGTCCACGTCGTCGCGGTGCGGCTCGACCGGGAACGAGGAGCCGCGGCGCGGGGCGACGACGCGCCAGGCGACGCGAGTGCCGTCGGGGGCAGGGCAGGCGAGCCGGAACCGGCCGCCTCGCGGCACGCTGGCCGCGACGGGGCGCACCTGCTGACACTCGGGAATGAGCAGGGGCGGCCGCTGCGCGCCGGGCATCCCGGCGGGCGGCGGCGGGGAGTCGACGAGCTCGACGAGCGGTTCGTCCGGGAGCAGCATCGTCGCCTGCACTCGGCGGCCCTCGTCAGCGGCGAGGCCCTCGAAGTAGGCCGGGAGGTTGACGACCGCCGTGCCGCCGTGGAGCTCGGCCTCGCCGTGGTACTCGACGAGCGCCTCCGGGCTCTCGGTGGCGACGTGCACGAGCCACCGGGAGTCGTCGGTCGGGTGCGGGATGACGAAGCTCTTGAGCCCGCCGTTGCCGTCCCCGACGAACTGATTCGACGAATTGTCGACGAACCGAATCACATTCTTGTCCTGGGAGAAAACGGTGCGGTAACCGTTGTCGCCCAAGCCCTGCACCTTGAACGAGAACCCCGCGCCGCCGGTGCCGAGAGGTTCGGTGAACCGGATCAGACCACCGTCGGTGTCGATGAACAGCTCGCCGCCGTCGGTGAGGATGAGCGTGTCCCCGTCGCTGCGCACCTGAATGGTCGCGTCCACGCCGGTAGCGGGGTCGGTGACCCCGAAGAACGCGGCGTCGGGCTGCAACTGGAGCTTGCCGCCGAACAGCTGTCCGTTGGTGCGCCGGAAGGTGCGCAGCGAGCCGCCCAGCCACTCGATCAGCGTCGGCCCGTCGGTCTGCCCTGCGGTGTTGAGCCGCTCTCGGGTGTAGACGGGCCCGTTGCCGCCGGTGGGGAAGGCGGAGACGTCCGCGCGCTGCCGGATGCGGGCTGTCGTGCCGTCCGGGTACATGTCGATCGCGGGGGTCGTCGGGTTGACGTCGATGGTGCGGCCGACGCCGATGCCCGCTCCGGCGAGTAGCCGGCCGGCGAGGCTGAGCAGGTTGTTCGGAATGCTGAACTCGAAGAGGACCCGGCCGTCGGCGGCGATGCACCGCAGGCCCGCCGTGTCGAGCTCCACGCGGGCGCCGGCCGCGGCCGTCCGGATGATCCCGGAGATCGTCATGATCGCCGACATGATCCCGACGGTGAGCTTGCCGATCGACATGCCGGCGAGGTCGCCGTCCTTCACCTGCTCCAGCACCGCGGACGCCTGCGCGGACGGGCCGGCCGCGTTCCCGGTGCGGTCGCGGGTGACGAGCCGGACGTAGAACGTCGTCCCGTACCCGGCCGCGCCGATGTCGATGGGCCACTCCCCCGCCGCGCGGAGCTCGCCCGCGTACGTCGTCGACGCCCCGAGGTCGAGCCGCTCGTTCCCGTCCAGCGGCCGGGAGGGCGTGAAGTTGGGCGTCGTCGAGACGTGGATCTCGCACACCTCGAAGTCGCCCGGCATCGCGACCCCGCCGACGCCCTTGCCGTCCCAGGGCACGACGAGCAGGCCGAGGTGGGAGTACGGGGTCGGAGCCGATGCCACCGGGGGCGCCTCGGCGTCCGTCGCGGTCGTCATCGCGAACGTGGGGGACCACGCCGAGTCGCGGTTGTAGCGGTCGTACGCGAGGACGCGGAGCTCGATCGCGCGGCCCTGCACCATCGGCGACCACCGCAGCGTGGTCGCCGAGGTGATCCCGGCCGTCTGCCAGTCCGGGGACAGGTTGCCCGCCTGCCCGGGCAGGTAGCGGAACTGCACCTCGTAGCCGGACAGGTCGCCGATCGCCGTGCCGTCGGCGTTCGTCGTCACGGCGAGCCACGTCGCGGTGACCTGCGCGAGCGGGACGCCCGCCGAGTCGAAGTAGGCGCGGCTCGTGCCGGTCAGGCCGGCCGGGGCGGCGGGCGCCTTCCCGTCGTCGACGTCGGGCGGCGGGGCCGGGGCGCCGACGACCGTGGAGCCGTTGGTGAGGGCGTCGATCGCGCGTTGCACCCGGACCGCGCGCGCGGCGATGAGGTCGCCGAACGTGGCCGCGGCGCGGACGTCGCGGCCCTCGCGGGACAGGTCGTAGGCGACGACGCGGCGGCGCACGGCCACGCCGTCGACGGCGCACAGCACCCAGTCGGACAGGCCGAAGTCGCGGCCCGGCAGCGGGTGCCCCTCCTCGAGGATCAGGCCGTGCGTGTGCTCGGACTCGCCGTCCCCGGCGGTGCTCGCGGCGAGCTGCGCGACCGCGGCGAGGGTGCCCGGGTCGGCGACGTCGCCGAAGCTCTCGTAACCCTCGACGCGGTACCCGAGGCGCGCCTCCGCCGTCGGGTTGCTGGCCGTGGTGACGAGGCCGTCCTTCCCGGCCACGGTCAGGCGGGTCCGGATCGGCTCGACGTCGTGCCGGACCGGCGCGTCCTCCAGGTCCCGGCCGTGCTCCAACGTGAGCTGTGTCGGGCCGGGCGTCGTGCGGTCCACGCCGCGCGTGCCCGGGTTGTAGAGGCGCAGCTCGTAGCCGCCGCCGGGCGCGCGGCGCACCTCCCACTCGCAGAGCTCGGCGGCGTGCAGGGTGGTCGCGAGGATGTCCGCGTAGTCCCGGCCGGGCGCCAGAGTGACGACCGCGGTGCGCGCCCACGGGACCCCGTTGGAGTCGAGCGTGTTGGAGAACGACGCGGTGGAGACGTTGGTCAGCGTGCCGCGAGCCTGCGCGCGCTGGACGAGCGTGCGCATGATGACGCCCGCGTTCGCGCTGAACGAGCTCTCGCCCTTGTCCGTGCCGCCCTGCGCCGGGTCGGCGTTGTAGGGCAGGCGGGCCCGCCGCATCACGCACTCCAGCGTGTAGCCGGTGAACGTCCACACGTCGGAGGGCTTGATCCGGTCCCCGGACGCGGTGAACAGGAGCGCGCCGATCGCGCCCGTGGTCGAGCCGGCGGTCCGGATCTCGACCTCGACCGGCCGGTCCTGCGTCCGGACAGCGTGGAGGAGGTCGAACCGGCGGCCGTCGCGCGGGTAGTTCAGCGACACGGACCCGATGTCGCTCGCGATCGGGGTGACGGCGTAGTCCCCGAGGTCGGGGACCACCCGGTCCGGGGCGCCGCCCTGGCCGAGGACCCACACCTCGACGCCGAGGCTCACCCGAACATCCAGGACTGGCGGGCGGAGATCGTCACGGGCATGGTGCCTCCTCCGTTGAAGTCGAGGCGGACCGTCGGCGCGGAGCCGCGGACGGGGTCGAGCCCGAACCACCGCCCTTCGCCGGGGGTGGTGCGGAGCTTCGTGCGGTCGAACACGAGCCCTCCGGTGCCGGAGCCGTCCCACTCGGCGCAGTCCAGGACGAGCGTCTGCCCGGCGCCGATCGGGGCGTCGTAGGCCACGAACAGGCCCGTGGCGGGCACGCGGAGGGTGGGCGCTGGCCCGGGTCCGAACGTGAGGACCGGGTCGTCGATGGGGGCGTCGGAGGGGGCGAACTCGGCGAGCAGGCGGGACGCCCCGGCGGCGAGCGAGAACGACGCCACGGTGGGCGTCAGCGCCCGCCAGAACGCCTCGTGCGACTCGAAGACGGCCTTGACCCGCACGAGGGTCCCGGCCCGCCCGCGCGTGGGCGTGACGGCCGCACGGCACTCGGCGAGCACCTGCCGCTGCACCCCGCTCGACAGGGTGTGCACAAGCGGGGCGACGTCGACGGCGAGCGCCGCCCCGAGCTCGCGGAGGTTCGCGTCGAGCTGCGCGCGCGGGTCGGCCGGCAGGACGCCGGCCGCGGTGCGCCCGGTGACGAGCAGCTCGACCGGCGCGACCCGGCCGCCGTACTTCTTCCGGGCCGCGCGCACCATGCCGTGCCGGCCCTCCACGGCGACGTTCTCGCCGCGCCGCTCCGGCAGGGCGAGCGGCCCGTCCAGGTCGACGAACGAGATCGCGCGCGTGCCGAGGTCCAGGCCGGCGAACGAGAGACCCTCCACTACTCATCCCCCCACGGGCCGACGGCGGCGAGCGTCGCGCCGGCTCGCACGAGCGAGTCGGAGGAGCGCTCGGCCGACGGGTTGTTGATCTGGATGGAGACGCTCGGCCCGCCCGCGCCCGGGCCGCCTCCGCGACGGAGGACGTCCTCGGGGGTCATGGCGCCGTCGCTGCCGGCGGAGACGGTGAACGAGGTCCCCGCACCCGCCTGCGCGCTGTCCGCGGTCTCGCGGGCGAGCCGCCGGGCGGCCGCCCCCGCTGCGGCCAGGTTCGTGGCGTTCAGCGGGCCCTGTGCAGCTTCCGCGGCTGCGCGGGCCGAGGCGATGATGCCGGGGATGCCGTTGCGCAGGCTCTGCGCGAAGTCCCCGGTCAAAGCCTTTCCCGAGTGGGTGACGTACCCGGAACCGCTGAACGGGCCGGTCTTGGCAGGGCTGAACGGGAACAGATCGCGCACCCACTGGACGCCCTGGCGGACGAACGACACGACGCTGTCCCAGGCGCCGCGGATGCCAGCGAGGAAGCCGTCAACCAGCGCGCGGCCGGAGCCGAGCAGGAGCGAGCCGAGGCCGCTGAGCAGCCCGAGGATGCGCCCTGGGAGGGACCCGAGCCACCCCAGGAGCTCGGTGCCCTTCGCGATCGCGGCGGCCTTCGCGCCTTCGAACCACTGTGCGAAGAGGCCCGGCAGGGTGCCGAACCAGGCGAGGAGCTCGCCCGCCCTGCCCACGAGCTGCTGCGTCGCCGCGACGATCATGTCCCAGTTGGCGATGATCAAGGCCACGAGGCCGACGACCGCGGCGATCACCCACCCGACGGGGCCCATCGCGATCAGCCAGGACGCGGCCATCGACGCGGCCGAGAGCAGCGAGCTCGCGGCCATCACGACCCACTGGGCAGCCCACACGACCGCGGTACGCACGGCGCCCGCCGCCATCTGGATCATCCCAGTGGCCCACACCGCCTGCACCGTGGTCATGACGCTGACGAGGGCCATGAGCCCGTTGCCGGCGACGAGGAGCAGGCCGAGCGCGATCGTCACCCCCGACACCAGGGCCGGGTTCTCGGCGAGCCAGGTCGCGAACGCCTGGAGGTACGGCGCGAGCGCGGTGAGGGCGCCGACGAGGGCCGTGCCGACCGTGGTCGCCATGATGCCGAGCACCTCGACGATGGGCGGCAGGAGCGGCAGGAGCACCGAGAGGGCCTGCATGAACAGGTCCGACAGGGTGGCCGCGGTCTGGAAGAACGTCGTCAACGTCTCCTGGCCGGCCGCCGAGTTGACCATGTCGGCGATCTGCTGCGTGATGAGGACGAGCCGCTCCAGGAACCCGGCGCCCCCGGTGTCCGCGGCGGTGAAGATCCCCTTCAGGATCTCGCCGACGTTGCCCGCGATCTGGCCGAGCTTGCCGAGCGCGTCGAGCCCGTTGGAGATGATCGCGTGCAGCTCGCCGCTGTCGCGCATGTTCGCGACCATGTCCGCGAAGCCCTCGGCGGCGTCCCCGGCGCCGGCGGTCAGGCCGGGCAGGAACTCCGCCCCGACCGCCACGACGTGCATCAGCGCGTTGCCGAGCGGGGAGACGGCCTCCAGCACGTTGCCGATGGCCTCGCGCATGTGGCCGAGCGTCGTGGTGATCGTGGCCTGTGCCGGGTCGCGGTCCAGCCACGACGCGGTGGCGCGGGCCGCGCCGTTCATGTCCGACGCGACCCCGGACAGGGCGCCCCGCAGGACGGGCAGGTACCGGCCGCCGAGCGACCGGATGTGCTCGCCCATGCCCTGAAACAGGTTCTGCTGCACGTCGAGCTGGAGGGCGTCCCACGCGCCCTTCTGGTCGCGGACGGCGATCGCGGCTTCCCGGGCGGCCGGGGCGAGCTTCTCGATCGCCTCGGCGAACGCGGCCGGGTCCTCCAGCGAGGACATCGCGTCGCCGAACCCCTGCATGCCGACGGTCGCGGCCGCGGTGGCGACCTTGATTGCGACGAACGCGGCGGGCAGGACCAGCGCGGCGCCGGCCGCGGTGCCGAGGACGCCCGCGACGGCGGAGATCCCCTGCACCCCGGCGCCGATGGCCGTGATGCCCTTCGCCGCGGTGAGCGCGGTCGAGCCGAGCGACGCTGCCGCGGAGTTGGCGCGGTCGAGCGTGCGCCGGAACTGGGAGTCGTCGAGGGTCAGGTACGCGACGAGCTCGCCGACGTTCACGGTGGTCCCCTATGAAGTTGTGGTTCGTGCTGCTCAGGCCCGCATCGCGCGGGTCATCGCGTCGATCTCGGCCGGGTCGGTGACGCGGCGGGGGACGCGCTTCAACGCGTCCCAGTACCGGGCCTCGCCGGACAGGCCGTCCCGGAGCCAGCGGAACTCCCGCCAGGTCAGGCCGGCGAGCTCGCGCGCCGTGACCCCGTACTCGCGGCGGAAGTCCGCGACGAGGACGCCCCAGCAGAGGCGGAGCGCCGAGCCCTCCTGTTCGGCGCCGTCGGCTTCGGCGCCGCCGCTTTTCCCTGGTCGGACATCTTCGCGAGCACCTCGTCCGCGCGCACCGCGGCGTCGGCGAACGTGATCGTGCCGCCGGTGCCGCGGACGAACGACCACGTCAGGACGACGAAGAACTCCCGCGCGCCCATCCCGGCCGAGATCCACTGCTCGATGACCTCGGGGCCGTAGAGCTCGGCGAGCAGCCGGCGGTTCTGCTCCTCGTCCGCGGGGGTGGCGCCGTGCATCTGCGCCACGAGCGCGAGCGGCAGGTCCATCGGGATCGGCACCTCGACGCCCCGGATGCGCACGCGGGGCTGCTCGGCCCGCTGCGCCTGCCAGAACGCGTCGAAGTCCTCGACCTGCTCGACCTCGGCCGTCACGGCGTGACCTCGACGACGCGGGCGGCGCCGCAGCGGGTGAACGTCGCGGCCCACCCGGTCTTCTCGTTCGTGCCGCCGCCCTGCTCCCCCGGGGTGACGGTGCAGTCCCACACCGTCCACTCGTCCACGGTGGCGTGCCGGAACCGGATCGTGCCCTCGGACTCGTCGCCGACCTTCGTGCCGAGGACGTCCACGGCGAGCTGTCCGGGGTCGCGGGTGCGCTCGGCGCCGGAGACGCCGTACTTGCCGGTGAGCTCCAGCGTGGCGCCCCGCTGCATCACCTGCTGCCGGTACTGCCCGCCGTCCTTGAATACGGTGGTGTCGGCGGTCTCCTCGTTCTCGCCGGGGTTGTGCTTGAACTCGGTGAGCTCGCCGATCTCCGTCCACGTCGTCGGGGCCGTCTGCACCTGGAAGATCCAGTCACGGTTGTTGATCTGCGTCGGCGCCATCAGGCGGACCGTCCTCTCCGGTTGGGGTTGTAGAGATCGACGTTGAAGTTCGCGACGTGCTCGTGCCGGCCCTGCTCATCGGCGCCCATGTAGCCGGGCCCCGACCCGCGGCCGACGACGAGCTGTGCCCACACGCCGCCCTGGAGCTCCAGCGGGCCGAGGCCGTGGAGGTAGTCGTAGAGCTGCTGGCACCGGTGCCGGGACACGCTCGGGTCGGTGGTGCCGCGCACCCGCACCTGGAGGCGGGGCGTGTCGTAGGAGGTCGACGTGTCCGCCTCGTCGCCCTCGTAGCCGGTGAGGACGACCACCTCGTCCGGGGCGGGCGGGACGTGCTCCAGGGCGATCCCGACCACGCCAGGCGGGTACGGGGCGTCCGGCGACCACGCGAGCGCGAGCCGGGGCACGAGCGCGAGGTGCGCGGCGAGGCCGTCGAGCCACGTCATCGCATCGCCCGGCGCAGCTCGGCCGCGATGAGGGCGAGCGCGGTGTCCCGCTCCTCGTTCATCGGGCCCTCGACGTACTTGGCGGTCCGCCCGGGGGCGTGCCGCCAGGTCAGCTCCTCGTGCTGCCGGACGGCGTACACGGTGTCGTAGGTGATCGCGGCGGAGAGGCCCTCGCCGTCGATCTCCACGCGGCCGCTGTTGAGGAGGACGGCCTCCTCCAGCGGCACGCGCTCCTGCGTCACGCCGAACACGTGGTTGATGGCGTTCCGGATGCCCCGGCGGGCCGCGTCCTCGTGGAGGTTCGCGGCGTTGCGCAGGTCAAACCCGGGCCGAATCCGCAGCGTCACTGGACCATCACCTCCAGGTGGTTCGGGGTGGAGCGGCCCCCGTCGTGCCGGGCCACGGCGAGCACCTCCACGCGCGCGCCCCGGTAGGTGATGCGCGACTCGGGGGTGATCGGCTCGTCGAGCTGCGTGCGGATCGTCGAGCCGGCGACGAGCGTGCGGCCCTCCTTGGAGCGCACCGTGCGGCGCTTCTCCTCGACGAGGCAGCGCACCTGCACGGGCGGGCCGTAGCGCGGGCCGCGGCCGCTGCTGCCGAGGTACGGCTCCACGGTGACGACGTGCACGAGCGCCGCCGCGGGAAGCCTCACCCGTACACCACCGGCCGGATCGGGAGCAGACCCGCGTTCCGCAGGATGCGCAGGGCGGCGGGGGCGTCGATGTCCGGTTGTGGGTCCTGCCCGCCGGTCTGGCTGCGGCTCGCGCGGGAGAGCTGCACGGACCCGATCCCGATGCTCGCCCACTGCTCGGCCGCACCGGACCCGGTGTCGTCGCCGAGCTCCTGCCAGTACGCGACCTGCGCGCACACCGCGTCCCGCAGGGCGGCGCGGACGCGCGGGTCGGTGGGCTGCCCGTCCTCGTCCGTGGCGTACCAGGCGCCGATGAGCACCGCGTCGAGCGCGCGGGACGCCTCGGCCAGAGCCGCGCCCGCGCCCGCGAACAGGCGCGTGCCCGGCCAGCGGGCGAGGTCGACCGTCGTGGCGTAGGAGCGGCCCCCGGTGGGGACGTCGCCCGGCGCGGCCTGGACGAGGACGGTGTCCCAGGCGACGCCGGCACCGGACCCGGTCACGGTCCACTGAACCCGCCACTCCCCGGGCATCGTCGGCACCAGCGTGGAGGCCCACCGGGACCGGTCCGGCGGGGCATCGAGCAGGACGGCGAGGTCGAGCTCCGACCCGCCGAGCGGGCCGACGGCGACCGCAGACACCTCGGTGTCGGTGTCGGCACCGCCGACGGTGAGCGTGAGCGGCACCGGCTCACCCGTGGTCGGCATGGAGGCTCCTTCGCGGGTCGGTGAGGTGCGCGGCGGTGAGCGTGCCGACGCCGGAGGACGGCGACAGGCGGACAGCTGTGCGGCGGGGATCGCGGTGCACGACCGGGCGGCCGGCCCGGGCGCGCGCGGGCACGCCGGGCGAGGTCACCACGACGAACACCTCCGGCTCGCCGAGCGCCTGCCTCGACGAGATCCCGGTAGGCCGCGCGGACAGCGCCCCGGCGAGCAGGTCGACGTCGCCGACCGCCCGCGGGGGCGGGACGCTGCCGGCGAGCAGGTCGACCGGGCCGACGGTGAACGCCGGCAGGGCGAGCACCGCGGCCGCGGACGGCACGCCGGTCGGGGCGAGGTCGACCGCGCCCGCCTCGACCACCGGGCCGGCGACGGCGTGCCGCGGCCCGACGCCGGTGATGACCTCGACGAGCACCGGGCCCCGGTCGACGGCCGGGTCCCCGACGCGGCGAGCTCGCGGGCCCGGCCCGGCGTCGACGTCGACCGGGCCGCCCGCGACCGTGAGGTCACCGACCGCGCGCGGCGGCTCGACGCCGGGCGGCTCGACCTGGACGTCCCCGACGGCGGCGGCAGGCGCGCCGACGGCGGCCCGTGTCGCGATGCCGGCCGGGTCGACGTCGAGCGGGCCGGGCTGCACCACGAGATCGCCGACGGCGGCCGGGGACGGCGCGCCCTCGGGGACGAGGAACGTCGCGCCGCTCGACACGAGCGGCAGGCCGACCGCGCGCCGCGGAGCTCGACCGGCGGGGGCGACCGTGGCCGCGCCGGGCGCGACGTCCGGGACGCCCACCGCGTGCGCCGGGTCGACCGCGGCCGCGTCCACGTCGACGGCCGTGGTGACGGTCGGGGCGCCGACGGCCGCGCGGGGCGGCACGGCGGCCGGGTCGGTCTGCACCTCGCCGACGGCGAGGGCAGGCGCGCCCACGGCGGCCGCGGACGGCACGGCCGCAGGGCCGAGGTCGACCGGGCCCGGGGCGACGGCCGGGGAGCCGACGGCGCGGGCCGGGTCGACGCCCGCGGGGGCGAGGTCGACCGGGCCCGTCGTCACGGTGGGCGCGCCGACCGCCCGGCGGGGCGGGGCCGGGAGCGGCTCGACGACGAGGGCGATCGACGGCCCGCCGACCGCGGCCGCCGGGGCGACGCCGGGCGGGGCGACGAGCAGCCCCTCCGGGGCGACGATCGGGGAGCCGAGCGCGCGGGCCCCGGTCGGGCCCGGGCCGGCGGCGAGGGCGACCGCGCCCGGGGCGACGGCCGGGGCGCCGACCTGCCGCCTCGGCGCAACCGAGGTGGCCGTGACGGCGACCGGGCCCACGGTGACGGCGGGGTCGCTCACGGCCCGGCGCGAGGGCACGGCCGTGGTGGCAACGGTCTGCGACACCGCGGGCGAGCCGACCGCGCGGCGCGGCGCGATCCCCGCGGGGGCGACCGCGGCCGCTCCAGCGGTGACGGTCGCGGCGCCGACGGCGCGGCGGGGCGCGATGCCGGCGGCCGCGATGCTCGCCTGCCCGCCTGCGGACGCGCCGAACGCCCACAGGATCGCCGAGTCGAGCAGGGTGAACCCGTCGGGGGTGAGGAGCTGGACGCTCCCGTTCAGCACGCCGAGCGCGACCCTGCGGGCCGGGGCGGAGCCGCCGGTGGTGAGGGTGGCGCCCGCCTCATAGGTGACGAACGGGGCGTCGGTGACGCTGCCGCCGACGAGGGCGCGCACCACCCCGCCCGCACCGAGGTTCGCCGTGCCGATGGCGTTCTGAGCGGTGCCCGCCGAGTACACGGTGACCGTGCCAGACAGGCCCCCGGTCAGCTCCGACGCCGTGTTGATCTGCCACTGCGTGACGCCCTGCGTCTGCGGGCCAGTGCCGAGGCCGTAGCCGGACCACGGCCCGTTCTCCAGCAGGACGGCCGGCTTCGCGACCGTGCTGTACTTGCTGCCGATCGTGGCGGCGCTGCACGAGTCGGTGATGATGAGGCCGTCGTAGCTGCCGGTGAACTCCGGCTCCTCGTCGCTCGCCAGGACGACGGTGTAGCCGGACGCGATGAGCCGATCCCGGATGACCGGGTCGCCAAGGGTCAGGTTCGCCTTGTCGCCGACGACCATGAGGATCGTCTTCGCCGTGCCGCCGGTGCCGGCGACCGTGGGGGCGCCGACGGCGGCGCGCGAGGCGACCCCGCTCGGGGTGACGGTGGAGGGCGTCGCGGTGAACAGGGCGTCGACGGCGGGGTCGGTGAACTCGATGTACCCGGGCCGGGTGGTCGCGGCGGCGCCGGTGTCGAGGGACGCGAGGTCGGTCGCGTCGGTGCCGCCGTAGCGCAGGGTGGCGGTGTAGGTGGTCGTCACGGTGTTGGTGGCGCGGACGCCGACCTCGACGACGATGCGGTCCCCGACCTGGCACGCGACGTTCGTGCCGAGGGTGTTGGTGACCCGCCGCCCGGTGAGGGTGGTCGTGAGCTCCTGCGTCCCGGCGGCCGAGGTGGCGATGCCGCGGCGCACGGTCCCGTCGCTGGCGACGACGGAGACGATGAACTTGATGACCATGTCCGCGGCGAGGTCGGACTCTTGGAAGGCGGCGACGAGCGCGCACGAGCCCTGCAAGGTGCCCGCGGTGACGATCGGCGGGGACACCCACTGGCCGAGGGCGACGTCCGTCGGGTTGGTCTCCCCGGTCTCCGTCTGGCTGATCGCGGTGTTAGCGCCCTGCGGGGTGGTCGCCAGGGCCCGCCGGACCGTGGTCGTGGCCTGCTCCCAGTTGATCGCCACCGAGGAGTTGGTGACGAACGGCAGCGCGGGGAGCGGGGACGCGGTGTTGGTGAGGTAGAACTTCACCGGTCACCCGCCCGGAGGCGGAGCACGGCGCCGAGCAGCAGCGCGACGAGCACGGCGACGAACGGCCAGGCGCCCAGCGCCCATCCCCACCACGGCATGACGAGCTCCCCTCTCCGGGGTCGAGCAGGACGGCCCCGGAGAGGGGCGCAGGTCAGAGCGCGGCGACCTTGTTGACGCCGTTGTCCCAGGCCACGTTGATGTTGCCGCCGTTGGGCAGGACCGGGAGGCCGGTCGCCGTGTCGACGAACAGCAGCAGCCGCGACGTGCCGTCGGCGCCGGTGTTCTTCCAGATCACCAGCGCCTCGGCCTGGTCGCCGGTCACGGTCGGGAACGTGAAGTCGGCCGCGTCGAGCACGCCGAGGACGTTCGCCTTCCCGGTCAGCGGGCCGAACGAGGCGACCCGGGCAGCGGCCGGGACGCTCGTGCGGAACTCGTCGGCGTTGATGCTCACCGTGTAGTCGGCGAGGTCCACCAGGTCGACGTGGATGGCGTCGGCGAGCCACGCGAGCTGCCCGTTCCCGGCGCCCTCCAGCCCCTTGCCGTACCAGTTGTTCGCCACGTCAGGCCCCCTCTCCCGGGAAGGCCGGCCACGGCCTCGGCTTGGTGCACTCGGTGTTCAGGTTCGGGTGCTCCTTGGGCGCGTACTGGTCGCCGATGCCCTGCATGACGAACGCGGCGTACCGGCGGCGCTCGCGCTCGGCGATGCAGTCCGCCTTGCTCGCGGGCCCGTGCCCGGCCGCGGTCTCGCGGGCGATGAACGCCCGGACGTACGGCTCGACGAGGTGCACCGGGTCGCGCTGCCGCCACACCGCGCCGGACGTGCTGAACAACTGCACGTAGACGACCTGCTCGGGGTCCGTGTGGACGGCCGGGTCGTAGTAGGGGGCCGGGTCCTCCGGCTTGACGTCGCCGGCCGGCGCCGTCGTGGTGGGCTCCGCCGTCACGGCGTGTCCTCCTCGGGGTTCGGGGGGTCGGTGAGCACGAGCGCGGGCGGCTGGTCGAGCGACCACCCGGACGCCGGGTCGGCCGCCTTGGCGACCATCTCCCGGTGCAGGGGGGAGCCGGGCACGGTGACCGTCCGCTCGCCGCTCTCGTGGACGTACGCGGGCACGTGGGCCCCTTCCTGCCGTGCACGCGCCGCAGCCCCGCACGCGCGAGGGCGGGCGGGGCTGCGGGCGCGCGGGGAGCGGACGTCAGTCCGTGGGGCTCGCGGCGCCGTAGCGCTCGACGAGCTGGTCCCGGGTGAGCTTCTCCGCCTCGTCCTCGTCGAGCTCGCCGAGCGCGACGACGTAGCGGACCCACTCGGCCTTCGGGCCGCGGTCGGCCGGCCGCTCGGGCGCCTCGGGCTGCCCCTGCTCGACCTCGGCCGCGGGGTCGCCGTGCTCGATGCGGTAGCCGGCCCGCTCGAAGTAGGCGAGCGCGGCCGGGTGCTCGGCGGGGTTGACCTCGGCCACCCCGTCGCGGAAGCGCACGCCGACGCTCACCCCGTCGTAGCCCTCGCGGGGCGAGTGCACGCGGGCCACGTCAGCGCACCTTCACGTTGCGCAGGACGGCGGCGCTCTTGGTGTGCTTGAGCACCATCGCGAGCGGGCCCATCTCGACCTCCCCGTCCTTCACCGCCCCGGCGACGGTCCAGTCCGGCTCCCACTGGCGGACGAGCTCGCCGACCGTGGAGACGCCGTGGAAGCCGTCGAGGGCGAACCGGCAGGCGTAGATGTCGGTGAGCCCGGTCTGTGCCACGCCGTCGACGGTGGCCGCGCGGAGCGGGATCACCGGGGACGAGCCGTCGTTGATGTCGCCGAGGTCGACGATCGGCACCCCGGCGAACGAGGTGATGCGGCGGCCCATCGTGTCCTCGGACTCGGTGATGTAGCCGGCGCGCCGGCCGATCGCCTGGAGCCTCAGCCAGCCGTGGACGTTGGTCATGATCGCGGTCGGCTGCGTGTTCAGCAGCGCGAGCATCGCCTCCAGGCCCTCGATCGCGGTGAACGCCTTGGACTCGCTGTCGACGGCGGACCAGTCGGACACCTCGTCGACGCCGACCTCCGTGGCGCTGCCGGTGAGGGCCTTGTCCAGGCCGTCGAACCCGGTGCCGTCGCCGTTCCCGGCGGACTGCGCCGGGTTGGCCGCGACGTCGCCGCGGATGATCTCCGTCTGGAAGGTCTGCCGGACGCCGGTGAGGAGCTCGGCGATCTGGAAGGCCATCTCGTCGGTCGCGCGCGGGCCGAGGTGCGCGAGCACCCGGTCGATCCGGTACCGGCCGCCGAGCGGGGACAGGTCCACCGAGAACCGCTGCCGCTTGGCCTCGGCCGGGGTGTACTCGGTGTTGTACGGGCGCCACGCGGCCCCGCGGACCTGCGTGAGGCGCGTGTACCCGTAGGTCAGGGTGGCCCCGCCACCGGCCGGGTTGACGCAGTCGTCGAACGTGACCTGGTCCATGAGCCACGAGTAGCGGCGGAGCTCGTCGATGATCGCGAACGACACGTCGTCCTGCGTGTTGGCCTGGGCGTCGGCCAGGGTGAGCACCATGAGGCGCGTCTCCTCTACTGGGTGTGCCGGGCCGCGAGGGCGGCGCGGAGGTTCTTCGGGCGCTCGCCTGCGGGGGCGGGCGCGCCGCCGGTGAAGTCGGCGCCGCCCGACCGGCGCGCGCCCTGGGGGGCGGCGCGGAGGGAGCTGTTCGCCTCGACCGCGCTCGCGATGGCCGACTCCAGGTCGGCGGCGAACGTGTCGGAGGCGGGGTCCAGCTTGGACACCGCGGTCTGGAAGGACCGCGAGTCGAGCAGGGCGTCCGGGTTGGCCCCCTTGCTGGGCGCGGTCCGGACGACGGCGAGCTCCAGCGCGCGGGCCTGCGCCGCCTCCTGGGCGGGCGTGAGGGCCTTCCGCGCCTCGTCGCGCTCCTGCTCCACGGTGCGGAGCTGCGTGCGGTAGCCGGCCGCCTCGTCGCGGAGCTGCTTCACGTACTCCGGGGAGAACCCCTGCCCGGGCGCGGGCGCCGGATCGGCCGGCGGCTGCGCGGGCGGAGCGGGGGCGGGCGCCGGTGCGGGCGGCTGCGCGGGCGGGGCCGGCGGCTGCGCGGGGTCGGCGGGCGGCTGCTCGGGGTCCATCGGTACTCCTCGTGTCGTGCGCCTCCAGGGCGCGCCAACGCCCGCCACCAGGGCGGGAGGTCTGTGTGTAACGGCGCTGCTACTCGGCGCCGATGAGGGAGCTGTGACTCGCCTCGGCCGCTCGGCCTTCCTGCTCCCCGTGCTCGTGCTCGCCCTCACCGCGTGCGGCGGCGTGCCCGCCTCCGTGTCCGCTGCCGCAGGCGGCGGCACCGCGACCGTCCTCTACGAGGTGACCGGCCCGGACTCGACGAACAACATCACCTACAGCGCGAACGGCTCGGCCGGCATCGCTCAGGAGAACGGCGCGGCGGCGCCGTGGACGAAGGAGGTCCAGTTCGAAGCCGGGGCGTTCCGGGTCGCGAGCCTGACGGCGCAGAACGCAGGCGGCGGGGACATCACCTGCCGCATCACCGTCGACGGCGAGGTCAAGGCGGAGACGACGAGCTCGGGTGAGTACGCCGTCGTCTCCTGCAACACCGAGGCGTTCTGACCTACGCCTTCCGTCCGGGCCCGCCCTGCTCGTCGGGGCGAGCCCGCGGCGTCAGTAGGTGCGTCCCGGCTCGGACGGGATCGGCGGGGTGAGGTCGGGCCCGTCGACCCGGAGGACGTCGGTGTCGCTGCGCAGCCACAGCCACACCGCGACCGGGTCTGCGCGGTCGAACGGCACCGCGGGGCCGACCGGGGTGACCATGACCGGGGCGCCCGCCTCGGGGGCGAGGGCGGCGAGCTCGGCCGGCCACACGACGGGCTCGGCGCCGTTGAGGACCACGGTGTACGGCTGGAGGTCGGTGCGCTCCAGCCCTACGACGGTGGTCGGCTCCATGCCGCTCACAGTACCGCCAGCATGCCGAGGATGAAGTCCTCCATGTCGCCGTCCGCGTAGTCGCCATCACCGCCGAGCAGGTGTTGCACGCCGGTGGTGAGCACCTCGAACGCCTGCCGGTCGGAGCCGTCGCCGTACGTCTTCCCCGTGTAGTGCTGCGGGAAGTCGTCCTCGAACCCGAGTTCATCGGTGCCCTCGTAGATCACGCTCGCCTCGTCAGCGGTGCGCTTGCCCGGCTTGCCGCGGCTGATCCTGTCGTGCAGGAACACCCGCTCGGCCTGCCTGATCCACGGGAGCGTCTTCTCCATCGCGTGACCGAGCTCGTGGATCACGATGGCCTCGGCCTGCTGCGGGTCGGAGTAGCGGCCGGTCTCGATGAGGTGGAACGTCGGGTCGTAGTACGCCCGGTTGCCCATCGAAGCGGCATCGCCCTTGGCCTGCACAATGAGGCCGCCGCGCTGGGCTGCTCGGTTGCCGGCGAGCCACGCGGTCGGGTAGACGTCCTGGGCGCGCCGGACCATGCCGCCGTAGGTCTCCTGGTCAGCAGGGTCGGACAGGCTCGGGTGGTACCGGATCGGGATCTCGTCCCTGCCGTTGCGGCCCATCGGGCGCAGCTCGGCCAGGACCGCGCGCCGGATCTCCGCCTCGGTGCGTCGGCGGGCCGCGCTGTTCGTCGCCACGATGCGCGGGCGGGCGCCGCCCTCGGACGGCTGGGCCGCCTGGGCGAGGGCCTCGATCCGGCGGTCGACCTCGGCGCGCACCGCGGCGCCGACGGTGCGCACCGCGTCGAGCTTCGCCCGCGTGGCCGCGCTGTACCCACCGTCGCGGTCCAGGTCCATCCGGCCGTCCGCCGTCCGGCCGAACAGGGCGACGTCGCCGACCACGGTGCGAGCGAGCTCGACGAGCTCGGCAGCCGTGCGGCCGTCGGCGGCGGCCGCGGCGCGGCGTGCCTGCGCGCGGAGAGCGAGCCGGATGCCGCGACCCGGAGGGGTCGAGGTCCGGGCGCCGGCCCGGGCGAGGGTCCGCTCCAGCTCGCGGCGCTCGCGCACCGGGACGTCGGGGTACGCCTCCCGGAGGTGGTCGCGGATGACACCGCGGAGCTGGAGCGGGTCGAACACGTCCCGGAACGGGCGCAGCACCTTCTCCACGGCCTTGGCCCTGGCCTCCACGGCGGCTTCGTCGACGACCGGCAGCGCGCGGGCCGGCCGTTCCTCGGCGGCGGGCTCCTGCTCCTCGGCCTGCGGCTCCTCGACGGCCGGCTCCTCGACCGGCTCGGGCCGCTCCTGGACCTCCGGCTCGTCGACCTGCTCGCGCGGCAGGTCGGGGAACGGGGTGTCACCGCCGAGCCGCTCCACCAGGTCGACAGGGGGCGTGTTCCCGACCCCGGGCGCCTCGCGGTAGGTGAGGCGGCGCAGCTCGGGATGCTCGGCGAGGTGCTCGCGCATCCGCGCCTGCCACTCGCGGACGCGCGTGTTCGCTGCCTTCCGCGCGGGCGCGTCGAGCGCGAGGTCCGCGCCGCGCTTGTGGCGGCGGATCTCCCGCTCGATCGCCCGTTGCCGCTGCCGGGCCTCGTCGCCCTTCGGGTCCGGGCCGGTGCCGGGCCCGGTCGGGGCCTTCGTCACGCCGGGGAGGTAGAGCTTCACGGTGTGCCGGCAGTTGGGGTGCTGGAAGCC
>DATCMN010000100.1:0-3514 GCA_036563405.1 Naasia sp.
AGAAGGTGCGGTCTTCGCCGGGGCGCTCGACCACGAGACTGTACGAGGTTGCGGCGGTCGCGGAGACGTCGAGGCGCGGGGTCGTGAAGCCGGCGGCGTCGAGCTGCGCGGTGAGCAAGGTGCCCATTTCGTCGGCGCCGATCGTGGCCGAGGGGATGACCGTGGCGCCGAGGTCTGCGAGGGCGCGACCGGTGTTGGCGACAGAGCCGCCGAGGCTCACCGTGAGAGGCCCGACGTCCATGAGGGCGCCTGGGACGAGATCGGTGCCTCGCCCCAGGGCTGGGATGAGGTCGAGGCACAGGTGGCCAGCGACGGCGATGTCGAGCACGGTTCGTCCTTCCGGGAGCGGAACGACGTCTCGCCACTCAACCTAGACAACGTTATCCCGCGAAGGATATCCTGGCACAGTCGCGGCCCGGGCGCCTCCCGTATCGGACGACCGGATCCCCGAGGAGCGCCGTCAACATGTCCCCGTATCGGCTCAACCGGCTGTTCAACTCCGCGTCCGGGCGGGCACTGGATGTCGCCGTCGACCACGGGTTCTTCGGAGAACCCTCGTTCCTCTCGGGCATTGAGAACATGGGTGCCGTCATCACAACGCTCGTGCGTGCCAAGCCCGACGCGGTGCAGCTGACCCTCGGTCAAGCCCGACTCCTGCAGCGCCTCCCGGGCAAGCAGAAGCCCGCGCTCGTGCTTCGCACGGATATCGCTAACGTCTACGGGAACCCGCTCGATGAGCACATCTTCAGTCACCATGTGCCGAACGCGATCGAGGAAGCCGTACGCCTCGACGCCGTCGCCGTCTGCGCCAACCTCATGCAGCTTCCGGGGCGACCTGAGATCCGGGAGGCTAATATCCGGTCGATCATGGCGCTGCGGGAGCAAGCGACCCGGTACGGAATGCCGCTCATGATCGAGCCGCTCGTCATGCAAGAAAATGCGAAAGCCGGCGGCTACATGGCCGACGGCGACACTGACAAGATCGTCACCCTAGTGCGACAGGCTCGCGAGCTCGGTGCCGACCTTATCAAGGCCGACCCCACCAACGACGTCGCCGACTACGGGCGGGTCATCGAGGTGGCCGGCGACGTGCCCGTGCTCGTGCGCGGCGGCGGTCGCGTCGACGACCGGACGCTCCTCGAGCGCACGGTCGCCGTGCTCGCGCAGGGGGCTCGAGGCATCGTCTACGGACGCAACGTCATACAGCACGCGAACCCCGCCGGCATCACCGCCGCGCTCCTCGCCGTGCTGCACGACGGCGCCGACGTCGACACTGCCCTCGCCCTGGTGGAGGGAGCGGAGCGATGACTCGCATCGTCAACGTTGCCATCATCGGCGCCGGGCTAATGGGCCGCGAGATCGCCGCCGCGATCCAGCGATGGCCCGCGCTCATCGACCACCCGGTGCGCCCGCGGCTCATAGCTGTGTGCGATATCAACCCAGCCGCGCTCGATTGGTTCGACCAGATCGACACCGTGACCATGAAGGTCACCGACTACCACGAACTGCTCGGCGACCCGACCGTCGACGTCGTGTACGTCGCAGTGCGGCACGATCTCCACGAACGCATCTACTCCGACGTCATCTCGGCGGGCAAGAGCCTGCTCGCCGAGAAGCCGTTCGGCATCGACGCTGGCGCCGCCCGCGTCATCCTCGGCGCCGTCGCGGAGCACCCCGAGAGCTTCGTGCGCTGTTCGAGCGAGATGCCGTTCTTCCCGGGGGCGCAGTGGGCGATCAACTATGTGCGCAGCGGCGGCCTCGGCACGATCGTCGAGGCACGCAACAGCTTCCTCCATGCGAGCGACGTGGACGTCGACAAGCCGATTGGCTGGAAACGCCAGGCGCAGTTCTGCGGCCAGGCCGGAGTGCTCAACGATCTCGGGATGCACACCTGGCACGTGCCGTTGCGGCTCGGCTGGGCACCGGAGTCGGTGTACGCCGTGCTGCAAAACATCGTGACCGAGCGACCAGGCCCCGACGGCTCCCTTGTCTCCTGCGACACGTGGGACAACGCCGTGCTGCACAGCTGGGCGACCCACGACGGCGTGCGTTTCCCGCTCACTACCGAGACCAAGCGCATTGACCCGGGTCAGAAGAACACCTGGGAGTTCGAGGCGATCGGCCTGGACGGAGGCGTGCGCTTCAGCACGAAGAGCCCCAAGCGCGTCGAAGTGTTTACCGTGCAGGACGTGCCCGGCATCGGTCGTGAGCAGGTTTGGCAGCAGTTGGATGCCGGCAGCCAGTCCGTCTGGCCAACGGTGACGGGTGCGAACTTCGAGTTCGGATTCTCCGACTCGATTTTGCAGATGTGGGCGGTGTTCCTCGCCGAGCGCGAGGGCGTGCTCGGGGATCGTTTCGGAACGGTTACGCCCCATGAGGCCGCCGCGACGCATGAGATCTACCGAGCCGCCCTCCGGTCGGACGCCGAAGGTCGCGCTGTGCGGCCCGACCGCGGCTGAACCGCGGGTGGCCCACGATTCCTTACGGGCGCTCAGATCCCCGCAGTCGCAGTGACGTTGCGAGCACACGGGTCTCGTAGGGGTAGGTGAGCCCCGCGAGGCGGTCGAGCACGATCTGAGCCGCCAGCCGACCCATCTCCGGGATGTCTTGGCTGACCACTGAGACGGGCGGGTTGCTCAGTTGTGCCGCCTCGAAGTCGTCGAAGCCGATGAGGGGCAACCGGCCGCTGGCCTTGAACGCCAGTAGCGCGCCGACGGACGCGCGGTTGTTCGCAGCGAACACCGCGTCAATAAGCCCCTCCCGTTGCAATTCCGTGACCGCCGCCGCCGCGTCCTCGCTGCTATGTGCGTTGGCTCTGACGAGGTTTTCATCAACGGTGAGCCCCGAGTCCCTCAACGCCTCCCGGTAGCCGGCGAAGCGTTCTCGCATTGTGTAAATCGCGAGACTGTCCCCGATGAAGGCTACTCGCCGAGCGCCATTTAGGAGCAGAGTCGCGGTGGCGTTCCGTGCCCCGCCCGCGTTATCGGCGAGGACGACGTCAGCATCTGCGAAGTCGATCGGCCGGTCGAGAAAGACTAGCGGCGGAAGGGGGCCCGGAATGGTTTTCCAGTCGCGCCCCAAGTCGCGGGGCGGGACGCAGATAAGTGCGTCGACCCGCTGCTCCATGAGCCGGTCGACGATGCGATCGAAGCGGGTTGCATCCTCGTCGGACGAAGCGCTAACCAGCAAGTAGCCGCAATCGCGCGCGCAATCTTCGATCGCCCTGGTGAGCACCGAATAGTAGGGGTTGGCTAGGTCGCTGATCACTAAACCGAGAGTCTTGCCCGTCCAGCCCGGTCGGATCGATGCTGCGGCGAGGTTACGACGGTACCCGAGCTTCTCGATCGCGTCCGCGATGCGGATGGCGAGCGCCGGTGAGATGTTGCTCTCGCCGTTGACATATCTCGAGACAGTACGTAGCGCGACCTGTGCTTCGCGTGCGACGTCGACCATAGTGGGGGTGCGAATCGGTGACCCCTCAGCCCAGCCCGCTCGACGACGCGCCGGAGCTACC
>DATCMN010000107.1:0-3568 GCA_036563405.1 Naasia sp.
TACCGATGCGCGTCCGGGCTCTACGTCGCGCGCACCCCCGGCCACGTCACCCGGCAAGCTCCAGCGCTCGACCGCTACGTGGAGGACGCCATCGTGTGGCGGCTGCGCCAGCCCGACGCCGGGGAGCTGCTCCGCCCGGCACCGGCAGGCGTGGATACCGACGCTCTCCACGGAGAGGCCGTGGCGCTCCGGCAGCGGCTCGACCAGCTCGGCGAGGCGTTCGCCGAGGGCGCCATCACCATGACGCAGCTCCGTGCCGGCACGGACCGCATCCGCGGCCGGCTCGACCACGTGGAGGCGGACCTCACGGCCGCCGCGGCGGGGGACCCGCTCGCCGACCTGGTGGGCGCTGCGGATGTCGGCGCCATGTGGGCGGGGCTCGACATCGGCCGGCGACGCTCGGTGCTCGACGTGGTGGCGACGGTGACCGTGCTCCCGTCGGACGGGACGCGCGGCCCGGGCGGGATCATGTTCAACCCGGCGTTCGTCCGGATCGACTGGAAGGGGCCCGCCCACCTCCGGGAGGCGTCCGCCCGGCCTCTCCCGGCCGCCGAGGTGTCATGACACCTCGGTGCAATCGGCAGCGGTTGGAGGGCGCCACGTACACGTGCTCCTCCACGTCGTCCGCGATCTTCTGACCAGCGATGGGAGGTCGCCGCCCGCGGTCGCCCGCCCGCCCGCCCGCGGGCGCCACAACAGCGGGCGGCGCATCACCGGGGCCGGGCGAGCTCGCGCACCGCGACGTTGCGGACCGACATCGCCGACCAGCGGTCGGCACGCCGTGGGCGGAGCCCCTCCTCGTCGAGCTGGGCGGCGATCTCCCGGTAGGACCCGCCGTCCTCCCGCAGCGCGAGGATGCGGGCGACGGCGCGCTGCTCGTCCCCGCGCGGGCCGGCGTCGCGCTCGCGGCCGCGTCCGGCGCCCTCGTAGCCGTAGGGGTAGCTCCCGGTGGCGTGGCGGCCCGTGGCGGCCTTCGCCCGGATGCCGTCCCGCAGACGCTTGACGGTGGTGCGGCGGTCGAGCTCGGCGAACACGCCCACCATCTGCTGCATGGCGGTGCGCATCGGGTCGTCGGGGTCGTCGCGCTGCACCTCGCCCGCGTCGGCGGTGAACACCCGCCCGCCCTCCCGCCAGGCGAGGGCGAGGCACGCCTCCTGCACAGTGAGGGCGCGGGCGAGCCGGTCGAGCCGGGCGACGACGAGCCCATCCACGGTGGGCGGGCGGCGCAGGAGCTGGAGGGCCTCGGACAGGCCGGGCCGGTCGACGGCGTCGGTCGAGCCGGGGACCCCGGCGTCGACGTGCTCGGCGACGATGCGGTGCCCGTGGTCGCGGGCCCACCGGCGCACGGCGCGGCGCTGGAGGTCGAGCCCGAACCCGTCGAGCTGCGTCGTGGAGGACACGCGGAGGTAGGCGACGAGGCGCATGCGGCACCCTACCGCCGTGACCTGCGGCGTAAACGATCCGGGCGGTCCGTGTACGCAGTGGGTGGTGCTGCCTAACGCGGGTGCGGTGCTACGGCCCACCGTCGGGCGGCCGACCTGCGGAAGGGCCGATCGACACGAAGGCCCCTGGTCTGCATGTAAGCGCAGGTCAGGGGCCTTACGTTCAGCCTAACGGGTGCGTTAGGTGCTGGCGGCTCTGTTAGGTCCGCGGGTGGTGCCTCCGTCGGCCCCGTCATCGCGATCAGCCGGAGGGCGGTAGGCCGATCGTCCAGGCGCTGACGTGGCTGAGCTTCACCTGCCAGCACGCGATCTCCTCGTAGGCCATCTGGCCGGTCGCGCGCGGTGACGTCACCATGGCCTTGCCGAAGAAGATGGTCTCGATGTCGTCGGCATCGGGTGGCGGGGCCTCCGCCATGTGCTCCGCGAGGCCCTCGAACAGCCCCGGGATCGCGTCGGCGGCTCTGAGCTCGTCCTGTCCACGCGCCTGCTCGATCAGGGCCCGGTACCACACTGCCGGGTGCACCACGAGGCCGCTGACGATGGCTCCGTCGACGACCACGGTGATCGGGTACGCGTTGCGCTCGTCGCTGTAGATGACGGAGAGCAGGAGCCGGAGGGCAAGGAGGCCGCCGGGTTCAGGAGCGACGCGCGCGCTGAGAGCGGCGTCGTCGGCCGTCGGGGACTCGGGGACTGTCATGACAGAGGAGGCTACTGCCGTCGCGCTGTGTAGCGGCCCCAGGTCGACGACCAGCCAGGGAGGCGGCCGGGGAGGCGGGCCTCCCTGGAGGGACTTCTCCCTGACCGGGTCCCTGCCCTCCCTCCCTGCCCTGAGCTGCTCGAACGGCGGTCAGGGACCCAGGGAGGTGGTAGCTCGCGCGAGGTGCAGGACGGCCCTCGGGCGGGTTCTCGGCCCCCTCCCGGCAGGGTCCCTGATCTTCCCTCGGGCGCACCCGGCCCTCGTGCTCACCTGCCGTGAGGGCTGTGCTCGACACACCACGTCCTCCAGGCGTCGACACCCTGCTCGCGGAGCACGGTGAGCGCCTCGGGGGTGGTGGTGTAGTCGCCTTCCGTGACATGCGGGGCGAAGTCGTCCATCCGGTCGAGCAGCTCTCGGCTTGGCTTGTCGGTGCTCACCGCTGCCCACCTCCTGGGGACTGTGACATGGGCGGCATCGCGGTGACCTTGATCCACCGCTTGCCGTCGCGCATCTCTTCGGCCTCAACAACGTATCGAGTGCCGCGAGGCAGCAGGAACTCCTGTTCCTCCTCGGTCAACCCGCCGCCGCGCGCACCGTTGACGATGATGCCGTGGCTGCCCTTGGGCACGGTGATCTCAAGGAACGTCCGCCCGCCGAACCCCTCGTTGCGGAACGATGTGGACTGCCAGGCTGGATCGTCCAAGACGTCGCCGGGCGTGAGCTGTCCGACGTCCCAGTGCCGCAGGCTGCGCCACGTCGTCATCCGCTCGGGCGTGGTGTAGCGGGCGGCGGCCGAGTCGAGCGCCGCCGAGGCAGCGGCCGCGATCTCACCCATCGGCTGCTGACCACGCAGCCCACGGTTGATGTTGGAGTAGTCGGCGCCGTAGACGAGCTCCGCGCCGGCAGCGCCGGTGTAGTTGTCGAGCGCCTCCTGTTCGGCGTCGGTGAGGGCAACCGTCCGCCGGTAGTGGTCGGTGGCGCGTTCGCCGGCGGCGCGTAGCTCGTCGGCGCTGCGGGTGTCCCAAGCGGGCTGAGCAGTCGCTGCCGTCGAGACCTCGGAGTCGTCGTCTGGCAGGTCGGGGAACGGCGTCTCGCCGCCGAGCCGCTCCACCAGGTCGATCGGGGGCGTGTTCCCGACCCCGGGCGCCTCGCGGTAGGTGAGGCGGCGCAGCTCGGGGTGCTCGGCCAGGTGCTCGCGCATCCGCGCCTGCCACTCGCGGACGCGCGTGTTCGCCGCCTTCCGGGCCTCGTCGTCCAGGGCGAGGCTCGCGCGCCGCTTCGAGGCCCTGATCTCCCGCTCGATCGCCCGTTGCCGCTGCCGGGCCTCGTCGCCCTTCGGGTCCGGGCCGGTGCCGGGCCCGGTCGGGGCCTTCGTCACGCCGGGGAGGTAGAGCTTCACGGTGTGCCGGCAGTTGGGGTGCTGGAAGCC
>DATCMN010000111.1:0-4354 GCA_036563405.1 Naasia sp.
CTCACCGAGATGACAGCCACAACTGCCAAGTCGCGGCAGCCGGCGGCGGCCAGGGGCGACTCAGCTCCCGCCGCGCCCCGCCCCCACGGGCTCGTCGTCGGGGATGGGTTCGTCGACCGCCTTCCGCCCGAGCTTCGCCCAGGAGCTGCGGATCACCCGCTGGATCGAGCTGTCGAGGGCGACCGCGACGATCAGGGTCGCGCCGACGAGGATCGTCTGCAGGAACGGCGACGCCTGCATGAAGACGAGGCCGGCTCGCAGCACGCGGAAGAAGAGGAGGCCGGCCACCACACCACTGATCCGGCCGACACCGCCCTCGAACGCGACGCCGCCGAGCAGCACCACGGTCAGCGCCTCGAGTTCGAGGCCCGTGCCGATGTTCGGGTTTGCCGACTGCACCTTGGCGGACAATAGGAGCCCCGCGAGGGCGGCGAAGGCGCCGCTGGCGACGAACAGCACGAACCGCGTGCGCTGCACGTTCACGCCCATCAGGCGGGCGGCCCGCTCGTTGCCGCCGACAGCCTTCACCTCCTTGCCGAACCGGGTGCGATTGAGCACGTACCAGCCCAGCAGGATGACGGCGAGGAGGAACAGGATCTGCACGGGCACGGGGCCGAACTTCATGGTGCCGAACGCGCGGAACGTCTCGGGCAGCTCGTTCCGCGGCACCGTCTTGCCGCCGGACACGAGCAGCGCGAAGCCGCCCCAGACGCTCAGTGCGCCGAGCGTCACGACGAACGAGTTGAGGCCGAGGTAGGACACCAGGAATCCGTTGAGAGCGCCCGCGAGCATGCCGAGCCCGATGGCGGCCAGGATGCCGAGAGTCGCCGATCCGGTGCCCGACATCACCAGGCCGGCCGTCACCGCGGACGCGGAGGCGACGGCGCCGACCGATAGGTCGATGGTGCCCGACATGATGAGGAACGCGGCCGGGATCGCGATGAGACCCAGCTCCGCGGCCTGCAGCAGGATGCTCTGCCCGTTGGCGAAGCTGAAGAAGTTGGGCCGCAGGATGCTGAAGACGGCGATGAGCGCGATCAGCGCGAGGAAGATGCCGTTCCGGGCCAGGAAGATCTTGAGCCGCTCGGTGTTCATATCGTGTCCTCGTGGTCGGCCGCCGACAGCAGTCGGGCGAGCAGGGTCTCGTTGAAGTCGGCCGTACGGGGAACCTCGGCGAGTGTGTCGCCGAGCACCACGTAGGCGCGGTCGCACATGACGGCGATCTCGTCGGATTCACTCGAGGCGACGATCACGCCCGCGCCTGCGCGCGCCGCCGCACGGACCGCGTCGACGATGTCGAGCTTCGCGCCCACGTCGACCCCCTGGGTGGGCTGCGCGAGCACCAGCAGTGTGGGGGTGGCCGGGTATAGCCAGCGGGCGAGCAGGTGCTTCTGCCGATTCCCGCCGGAGAACTGCGACACGGCAGCGTCGCCGTGCGGGCCCCGGATGTCGAGCGCGCGCCGGGACTCGTCGTACAGCCCGGCACCGGACTTCGCCGACACCCACCAGCCGCGGGCCCCGCGCTGCCCGTACCAGGGCAGCATCACGTTGTCCTGACCGGTCTCGGTGGCGATGAGGCCCTCGGTGTCCCGGTCCGGGGGCACGAAGAAGACGCCGCGGTCGATCGCCTGCCGCGGCGTCGCGACGCGCACGGGGGTGCCGTCGAGCTCGTACTCCACCGGGCCGAGGCCGCCCGCTATCCGGCGGACGAGCTCGAACTGCTCGCCGCCGGCCATGCCGAACAGGCCGACCACCTCTCCGCGCCGAGCGGTGACGGTGCCGCCCGCCGCGCCCACGGCGAGCACCCGCTCCCCCGGCTCCGCGTCGAGGAACTCGGCGTGGCGCAGCTCGGGCACCAGGGCGCGGGCGAGCGCCTCCGGGGTGAAGTCTCCGGTGGGCCGGTCGACCACGAGCTCGCCGCCGCGGAGGACCACGATGCGAGAGCAGACCTCCAACACGTCGGGCAGGCGGTGCGAGACGTAGACGACGCTGACGCCGCGGGCGGCGAGGCGACGGATGAGGGCGTGCAGGGCGTCGGTCTCCGCCTTGCCGAGCGCCGCGGTGGGCTCGTCGAGGAGCAGGACCTTCATGTCGCCGGAGAGCATCCCCCGCGCCAGGTCGACGAGCTGCCGCTCGCCCAGGCTGAGGACGTCGACGGGCATGTCGAGCGAGACGGAGGCGCCCACCGAGGCGAGCGCCTCCTCCGCCTTCGCGCGCCTGTCGGTTCCCGGCGGGACGTGCCGTGCGAGGAACAGGTTCTCGAGCACCGACAGGTTCGGCGCGAGTGCCGGCTCCTGGTGGATGACGGTGATGCCGAGCTCCGCGGCGTGCCGGGTGCTGACCGAGCCGCCGACGTCGGCGCCGGCGACCCGGAAGGAGCCCGAGGTGGCGGCGATCACGCCCGAGGTGACGTTGAACAGCGTGCTCTTGCCCGCTCCGTTGTGGCCGAGCAGTCCGACGATCTCCCCGGGGGCCACCGCGAAGGTGATCCCCGACAGCGCGCGGGTCGCACCGAAGTCGACCGTGACGCCGTCGTATTCGAGCGTCGCTTCCCCCGGGGAGGTCATCGTGTCCGTTCCTGTTACTGGTTGGCGAGGAGGAAGGACTCCGCGTTGTCCGCGGTGACCTGCGTCTGGCTCAGGGTGACGTCCTCGACGGTCTCCCCCTCGGCGGCGGCGATCAGCGCCTTCGCGTTGGCCTCGGCGATCTCGCGGGCGGGGGCCAGGTAGAGCAGCTGCCAGAACTCGCTCTCCATGAAGGCGTTGACCTCGGCGTCCGTGCCATCGATGTTGCCGAGCAGGATCGACGTGTCGTCCGCGGAGACACCCGAGTCGAGGAGCGCCTGGTAGGCGCCCTGGGCGGGGTCGTTCGAGATGGCGAGCCAGACCTTGGTGTCCGGGAAGGCGTTGAGCTGGTTCTGCACGGCGGCGTAGCCGTCGTCCAGGTTCAGGACGGCCTGCTCGTTGATGTTGACGTCGAGCCCCGATGCGTCGAGCGCGGCGCGGATGCCCTCGCCCCGCAGGCGGCCGAGATCGGTGTCCGGGTAGCCCAGGAGCGCGACATCGACCTTCTCGCCGGGGTAGTTCTCCTCGATCCAGGCCGCGGCGGCCTCGCCGAGCACCTCACCGTCGGCGCGGTGGTCCATGACGACCGCGGCGTCGACGCCCTCCCAGGTGCTGCCGTAGCCGAGCACCGGGATGCCGGCGTCCTTCGCCTGGCTGGTCACCGCGACCACGGCGTCGGACTGCACGGGGTAGCCCATGATCGCCTTGATGTCGCCGCGCACGATCCAGGACTCCCAGTCGGCGACCTGCGTCTGGGCGTTCCACTCCGGGTTGTCGGTGACGAACTCGTAGCCCGCGGCTTCGACCGCGTCCTCCATGAACGGGAGCATGTCGTTCCAGAGCTGGATGTCGAGGCCCGCGAAGCTCATCGCGACTGCGCCCTTCGATTCGCCGCCGCCGGAACCGCCATCGCCCCCACCGCCGGCGCAGCCGGCGAGGAGCAGGGAAGCGGACGCGGCGAGCGCCGCCGCGGACAGGAGCTTCTTGGTGCGTGTCATCGTCGGAGGACCTCTTTCGTCTCGGTGACCGCTCGCCCGGCGCCGGATGGCTGCACTGACAGCGGCGGTCAATGTCTACCCTGACCACACTCTGTCGATCGGCACGGCACGCGGTCAACGGAATTCACATGGTCGTTACAAACGAGAAGCGAAAACGCAGATCTAGTTGCCAGACGTCACGATTTCGTGGTTAGTGTTGCGCGGGTCGCCTCATCGGCGGGACCGCAGGCGAGGCATGCAGACGCCTCGGGGACGACGGAGCGAAGCTCCACGGAAGGGGATCTCATGGCGCGCAGGACCGGCTACGTGTGGCACGAGCAGTACGCCTGGCACGACACCGGGACGCATGCCGGCATAGTCCCGTCCGGCGGCTTCACGCAGCCCTACCAGAACTTCGAGAGCCCGGAGAGCAAGTCGCGGCTGGCGGGGCTCGTCGAGGTCTCGGGGCTCCTCGACTCGCTGATCCGGGTACCGGCCCGCCAGGTGAAGGAGGACGACCTCCTCCGGGTGCACACTGCCGGCCACGTCGAGCGCATCCGTGCTCAGTCCGCCGCGACCGGCGGCGATGCCGGCGACGACTTCTCCCCCTTCGGCCGCGGCTCGTACGAGCTCGCGAAGCTCGCCGCGGGCGGCACGCTGGCCGCGGCGGAGGCAGTGCTCGCCGGCGAGGTCGACAACGCCTACGCGCTCGTGCGCCCTCCGGGCCATCACGCGGAGCCGGACCAGGGCCGCGGCTACTGCCTCTTCGCGAATGTGCCGATCGCCATCGAGGCCCTGCGGGCGGCGGGCAAG
>DATCMN010000112.1:0-4128 GCA_036563405.1 Naasia sp.
GTCTCCGTGCAGGCGTACGTGGACCGGCTCGCGCACCCTCGGCTCGCCGAGCTGCGGGACCTGCTCGCCGCCCGCGCGCAGCGGCCCGTCACCTTCGGCTGGGGACCCCGCTTCCTGCACTCCACCGGCCAGTACCACAAGGGCGGGCCCGCCACCGGGGTGTTCCTCCAGATCACGGCGGATGCGCCGGCCGACCTGGAGATCCCGGACCGCCCGTTCACCTTCGGCCAGCTCATCCAGGCGCAGGCCGCCGGGGACGCCACGGTGCTCGCCGAGCACGGCCGCCCGGTGCTGCGCCTCAACCTCTCGTCCGACGCGGCAACGACGGCGCTGTTCGACGCACTACGCCCTCGAACCTGACGGGCACCCGCCCGTCTTCCTAGGAGCCGCACCATGCCGGTCGAGATCACACCGGACTTCAATCCCCTCCGCCTGCCGAGCGACCGCCGGCTGAACCGCATCGCCGGTCCGTCGGGGCTCATCATCTTCGGCGTGACGGGCGACCTGTCGCGCAAGAAGCTGATGCCCGCGGTGTACGACCTCGCGAACCGGGGGCTCCTGCCTCCCGGCTTCGCGCTCGTCGGGTTCGCCCGGCGGGACTGGGAGGACCAGGACTTCGAGAAGATCGTCTACGACGCCGTCAAGCAGTACTCCCGGACGCCGTTCGACGAGGACGTGTGGAAGCAGCTGTCCGCGGGGATCCGGTTCGTCTCCGGCACCTTCGACGACGACGCGGCCTTCGACGAGCTGCGCCGCACCATCGAGAAGCTCGACGCGGACCGCGGCACGATGGGCAATCACGCCTTCTACCTGTCGATCCCGCCCAAGTCCTTCCCGGTGGTCACCGAGCAGCTCCGCCGCTCCGGCCTCGCCGAGCAGAAGAACGGCGAATGGCGCCGCGTCGTCATCGAGAAGCCGTTCGGCAGCGACCTGAAGACGGCTCGCGAGCTGAACGCTGTCGTCGAGAGCGTCTTCCCGGCCGACTCGGTGTTCCGGATCGACCACTACCTCGGCAAGGAGACCGTCCAGAACATCCTGGCGCTGCGCTTCGCCAACCAGCTCTACGAGCCCATCTGGAACGCCAACCACGTCGACCACGTGCAGATCACCATGGCCGAGGACATCGGCGTGGGCGGCCGCGCGGGCTACTACGACGGAATCGGCGCGGCCCGCGACGTCATCCAGAACCACCTCCTGCAGCTGCTCGCGCTGACAGCCATGGAGGAGCCGATCTCGTTCGACGCCCGCGACCTGCGGATGGAGAAGGAGAAGGTGCTGGCCGCCGTGAGCCTGCCGAAGGATCTCGCGGCGTCGACCGCTCGCGGTCAGTACTCGGGAGGCTGGCAGGGCGGCGAGAAGGTCGTCGGCTTCCTCGAGGAGGAGGGCATGAACCCGCAGTCCGTCACGGAGACGTTCGCGGCGATGCGCCTCAACATCAACACCCGCCGCTGGTCCGGCGTGCCTTTCTACCTGCGCGCGGGCAAGCGGCTCGGCCGCCGCGTCACGGAGATCGCCGTCGTGTTCAAGCGGGCGCCCCAGTACCTGTTCGCGCCCAGCCAGACCACCCAGCTCGGCCAGAACGCGATAGTCATCCGCGTCCAGCCCGACGAGGGCGTCACCATCCGCTCCGGCTCGAAGGTGCCGGGTGCCGGGATGGTCGTCCGCGACGTCACCATGGACTTCGGCTACGGCCACGCCTTCACCGAGGCGAGCCCCGAGGCGTACGAGAGGCTCATCCTCGACGTGCTCCTCGGCGACCCACCGCTGTTCCCGCGCCACCAGGAGGTGGAGCTGTCCTGGAAGATCCTCGACCCGATCGAGGAGTTCTGGACGACGCAGGGACAGCCCGAGCAGTACCGTCCCGGCACCTGGGGTCCGTCGTCCGCCGACGCCCTGATGGCCCGTGACGGCCGTACCTGGAGGCGACCGTGATCGTCGATCTGCCCAACACCACGACCGCCGCCATCGCGAAGGCGTTCGTGAAGATCCGCGAGGAGGGCGGCGCCGTCGCTCTCGGCCGCGTGCTCACCCTCGTCATCGCGACCGAGATGGGCAACGAGGAGGAGGCCATCGAGGCCGCCAACGACGCGTCTCGGGAGCACCCGATGCGGGTGATCGTCGTCGCCAGGGACCCGGAGATCACCCCCGGCGAGCCGGCGAAGGTGGACGGCCAGATCCGGGTCGGCGGAGACGCCGGCGCGAGCGAGGTCATCGTGCTGCGGGCGTACGGCGAGGCGTCCACCGATGAGGAGAGCCTCGTCACCGGCCTGCTGCTGCCGGACGCGCCCGTGGTCGCGTGGTGGCCGGGAGAGGCGCCCGAGAGGGTGGCCGACTCCCCCATCGGCCACATCGCGCAGCGGCGGATCACCGACGCCTCGAGCCAGGAGGATCCGCTCGGCTTCCTGCAGCACCTCGCGCGCACCTACACTCCGGGCGACACCGACTTCGCGTGGACCCGGCTGACGCTCTGGCGGGCCCAGCTCGCCGCCGTCCTCGACCAGCCGCCGTTCGAACCCGTGATCGGGGTCGAGGTGCACGGTGCGGAGGACTCCCCCTCGACCGCGCTGCTCGCGGCCTGGCTCGGCCTGCAGCTGGAGGTGCCCGTCAGCCACGAGGTCTCCACGCGCGACGCGTACGGCTCGAGCGGCATCCACGCCGTCCGCCTGGTCCGTCGGTCGGGCATCATCGAGCTCGACCGGCCGGAAGGCAACATCGCGACCCTGGTGCAGCCGGGCAAGCCGACTCATGACGTCTCGCTGCCGCGCCGCAGCCTGCGTGACTGCCTCGCCGAGGAGCTCCGCCGGCTCGGCGAGGACGAGCTCTACGGGGACGTCATCACGCGCGGACTCTCCCGGCTCCGAGGGCCGGTGAGCGTCGATGCTACTGTGACCGGACCCTCGGAAGGCGGCGCATGACTACCAGCGAACGCCGGGTGATCATCCACCCGGACACCGATGCCCTGGTGGGCTCCGTCGCGGCCCGCAGCATCACGAAGCTCGTCGACCTGCTCGACGAGAACGACGAGGCGCACATCGTCCTCACCGGCGGCGGGATGGGCGAGGCGACGCAGCGCGCCATCCGGGATTCGAGCGCCCGCAGCACCGTCGACTGGACCCGCGTGCACTTCTGGTGGGGCGACGAGCGTTTCCTGCCCGTCGGCCACCCGGACCGGAACGAGACCCAGGCGCGCAGCGCGATCCTCGACGTCCTGCCCACGCCGGAGTCGCACATCCACCCGTTCCCCGCCTCCGACCAGATCGCCGACATCGACGAGGCGGCGGCCGCCTACGCGGACCAGCTGGTCCTCGCCGCATCGGAGGGCAAGAGCCTGCCCCGGTTCGACATCCTGTTCCTGGGCGTCGGTCCCGACGGGCACGTGGCGTCACTGTTCCCCGAGCGGGACCTGAACGCCGGGGACAAGACCGTCGTCGCCGTGCGGAATGCGCCCAAGCCGCCGCCGGACCGGCTGAGCCTCACCCTGCCCGCCCTCAACTCGGCGGAGCGCACCTTCCTGGTCCTCGCCGGCGCCGACAAGGCGCCGGCCCTCGGTCTCGCCCTCGCCGGCGCTACCGCCAACGAGGTGCCGGCGGCGGGTATCCGCGGCCGCAGGCGTACCGTCTTCTTCGTCGACCAGGCCGCAGCGGCCGACGTCCCGGAGAACCTCATCGCGTCCAGCTACTGACGCCGCTCTCCTCCCGCGGAGCATGCGAAAGGCCCCGACCGTAGAGGTCGGGGCCTTCTGCATGAGATCTAGGACTGAGCGGGGATCTTCCCGCGGCGGACGCGGAGCTGCGTGAGCGCCTCCTCGAGGAGCTGCTCCGCCTCCTCCTCGCTGCGACGCTCCTTCACGTACGCGAGGTGCGTCTTGTACGGCTCGGTCTTCTGCACCGCGGGAGGGTTGTCCTTGTCCCGGCCGGCGGGCAGACCGCTCGACGGGGAGTCGATGATGTCCGGGATCTCCTCGTCGGGCAGGTTCGCCGCGAAGTACCGGACCGTCTCGTTGCCGAGCGCGTCCCAGTAGGAGATCGCGACCCGCTCCGCGTGGAAGCCGTGGTCCTGCTCGCCCATGGGCCCCGCGCCGACCCGTGACCCACGGATCGCACTGCCGCCAGATGCCATATCGCTACC
>DATCMN010000129.1:0-1811 GCA_036563405.1 Naasia sp.
CACGAGACGAGCGCGCAGGCGTTCCTGACCAAGCTGCACGACACCGGGTTCATCTACACCGGCGACTACGAGGGCTACTACTGCGTCGGCTGTGAGGAGTACAAGCAGCCGAGCGAACTGGTCGACGGCACCGGCCCGTTCGAAGGCCAGCGGGTGTGTGCCATCCACTCGAAGCCCGTGGAGCTGCTCCAGGAGCGCAACTACTTCTTCCGGATGAGCGACTTCCAGGAGCGCCTGCTCGCCCTCTACGAGGAGCGCCCCGACTTCGTGCAGCCGGAGAGCGCGCGCAACGAGGTCGTCGCGTTCGTGAGGCAGGGCCTCGCCGACCTGTCGATCTCCCGGTCCACGTTCGACTGGGGCATCGAGGTCCCCTGGGATTCGGAGCACGTGGTCTACGTGTGGTTCGACGCGCTGCTCAACTACATCACCGCGATCGGCTACGGCCGCGACGACGCCCAGTTCGAGCGCCGCTGGCCCGGCGTGCAGCTGGTCGGCAAGGACATCCTCCGCTTCCACGCCGTGATCTGGCCGGCGATGCTGATGGCCGCCGGGCTGGAGGTGCCGAAGCACGTCTTCGCGCACGGCTGGCTGCTCGTCGGCGGCGAGAAGATGAGCAAGTCGAAGCTCACCGGCATCGCGCCCGAGCAGATCACCGACGTGTTCGGCTCCGACGCGTTCCGCTACTACTTCCTGCGCGCCATCACCTTCGGGCAGGACGGCTCGTTCAGCTGGGAGGACCTCAGCGCCCGCTACCAGGCGGAGCTCGCGAACGGCTTCGGCAACCTCGCCTCGCGCGTGGTCGCGATGATCACCCGCTACTTCGACGGTGCACTGCCCGAGCCCGCGGAGTACCTGGCGCCGGACCTCACCATCCAGGCCACCGTCGCCGCGGCCGTCCGCGACTCCGACGCGGCGATCGACCGGTTCGCGATCCACGAGGCGCTCGGTGCCGTGTGGACGATCGTCGAGCAGCTGAACGGCTACATCACGGAGCAGGAGCCGTGGGTGCTCGCGAAGGACCCGGAGGAGCGGGATCGCCTCGCGACTGTGCTGTACACGGCGGCCGAGGGGCTTCGTGCCCTGACGGTGCTGCTGTCGCCGGTCCTCACCCGGGCCACCCCGAAGCTCTGGACCGCGATCGGCGGAGAGGTCGCCCTCGGGGCGCTCGCCGACCAACGGCTCCGTGAGGCGGGCACCTGGGGCCAGCTGCCGCCGGGCGCGACGGTGTCGCCGCTCGAGGCGCTGTTCCCGCGCATCGAGCAGGAGGCGACGGCCGGAGCTACGGCATGAGCGGCGAGAGTCCCTCGGCCTACGTCCGTCAGCGGGACACGACGGCGGAGCACGGCGCCTCGCGAGATCTCAGCTACCCGCCGCTGCCGGAGGCGCTCACCGTCCCCGTCTACGACAACCACACGCACCTCGAGATCGCCGACGGGGAGTCCCCGATCGACTACCTCGAGCACCTCGATCGAGCGTCGAGCGTCGGGGTTCGCGGGGTCATCCAGGTCGGCGGCGACCTGGAGACGAGCCGGTGGTCGGCCGAGGTCGCCGCGAACGAGCCGCGCATGCTGGCGGCCGTCGCGCTGCATCCCAACGAGGCGCCGCGCTACGCCGCCGCCGGGGAACTGCAGAGCGCGCTGGAGGAGATCGACGAGCTGGCCGCCCGCCCGCGCGTGCGGGCGATCGGCGAGACCGGGCTCGACTTCTTCCGCACCGGCGAGGACGGCTGGGCCGCCCAGTACGAGAGCTTCGAGGCGCACATCGAGATCGCCAAGCGGCACGGCCTGGCGCTCCAGATCCACGACCGCGAC
>DATCMN010000131.1:0-3751 GCA_036563405.1 Naasia sp.
AGGCCCCGGAGGAACTCGTTGCCGAGGCGCATGGACTCGTTCTCGTCCGCGGGGGTGCGCGCCTTCTTGTTGATCAGCGCGACGAGCACTGTGACCGCGAGGCCGATGGCGGTGATCGCCTGGCCGATGAACAGGCCGAGCTCCGTCGGCGACAGCGGCAGACCGTTCACGAGATCACCTCGTCGCGAGGGCTCTTCTTCTTCGCCTCCCGCAAGAACAGACGGCCGACGATCAGGAGGCGGACACCGATGGCGGAGAGCATCGACGCCGCGAACCAACAGAGTGCGTACCGGTTCAGGAAGTCGGTCTGCGAGAGCCCGATCTGGACGAACAGGTACTGCAGGGGCCCGCCGGCGAAGAGAACGATGCCGACCAGCTCCACGCTGAGGCCGGTGAGTTGCGCACGTCGCTCGTGCGCGAACACGCTGACCAGGAGTCCGGTGAGTGAGACGATGGCGCCGATCGCGGTCCCGACGGTCCAGAGCAGCAAGCTCGTGACCGTCACCTGATCGGCGATGACTCGCGGGGTGACGAGGAGCATGGCGTGTGTCCACCCGAAGCCGAGGACGAGCTTGAAGAGCACCCAGCCCCAGGTATCGAGCGGCAGCTTGTTGACCGTGCGTCCCCCCACCGTCACGACCTCCCTCACTCGATCAGCTCGTCGCGCCGCGGCCCGGTCACTTCCGCTGCCCAAGCAGGGTCGCGATCTGGTCGAGCTTCGTCACGACCTGCCCGAGCGTGTCGTTCGTGACCTTCTGCCCCTTGAGAAGGTCCTTCGTGTTCAGGTCGATGCCGGCGACCCGGGAAGCGAGCGACTGCGGCTTCTGGTTCGGGTCCTTCGCTGCGGCCGGGATCTCGTCGATGGTGTTCGCGACGCGGCGGAGGAGCGCCTCCGGGGTATCGCCGTCCTTGCGGAGCAGCTTGGGGGCAGACCAGACCGCGTCGGCGGCGGCCTGAGTGAGTTCGACGGCCTCAGCCATGAGATCTCCAATCGCGATGTCGATGCTTCGAGCGGTGACCCAGTCCAGGTCCATGCACGGGCCGGGGCACACAGTGGGGTAGGAGCCGGGAACCTCTTTGTGCCCGACGATGTGCGCCCGGGTGAGGGGCATCCGCGTCTCGGGGTCGAGGTGCATGTCCGCGGCAAGACGGGCGAGCCGCTCGTGCACGGCGCGGGAGATCTCCCAGCGCGGCCCGAGCGTCTGGTTGCAACACTCGACCGTGAAGGAGTTGTGGTCGAACGCGGACGCGGAGGTGAACGCGCGGCGGGTTCGCCACGGCACGACCTCGATGAGGCGCCCATCGTTCGTCATGGCGGCGTTCGAGGAGACCTGTCGGCCGCCTGGGTCCATCAGCCCTCGGAGGGCGGCGTAGGACAGCACGGTCCCGTGGTGGGTCTGCAGGTGCGTGACCGGTCGTGTGCGCGGCTGTGATTCGGAGAGGGCGGTGAGGTCGCGCCCATCGAACCGGACCATCAGGTCGGGTCTCCGAGCGCCTCGAGCTCGCGAATGCGCCGCTGGGATTCGTCCCATTCCTCGTCGGTGACGCGGCGGCCGGTGCACCCGTCGTAGAACCGGTCGGCGATGTGGGGGTCGACCTTGTGCCCGTCGATGATGACGTACTCCGGCTCGGCGGGCGGGGTGGGGGACTGGGGGTCGCTCATGTGGGTGTCCGGCCTTCCTAGAGTTCGCAGAGGTAGGAGAACGAGTTCCGGATCCAGCCGCCGGCGGGGACCGTGCCGGCCGATCCCTTTCGCACGAGGTTGAGTCCGCCGGCGGCGGTGACGTCCCAGAGGTACGACGCGTCCGCGAAGTTGGTCGTGGCGTCCCCGACCGTGACCGCTTCCCCGTCGAGGGGAATCGGGAGCCCGGACGCGACGGAGACGGCGGTGTACGGATTCATCGGGTGTGGCGCGTTCGGGTTCCGCGCGACCCGGGCGCGGACGGTGCAGAGGTTCGCGACCTTCTGGAAGCGGACCGAGCCGTTCCACCCGAGGATGATCGACGCGGCCCCCACGGGGCTCGCGAACCGTTCGCGGCGGATCCGGCCGATGACCGGGTCGGTCAGGGACAGCTTCCGGAGGTCCTCGAGGATCTGCACCGTCGTGTTCGCCGAGGTGACCCACACCCACGCGAGGGGCTGGTCCCACTGCACGCCCCACACCTGGGTGAACGCGGCGGGGTAGGTGGATGGGGCCGGGCCGGAGACCTGCGCTGCCGTCTCGAGGTGGTCGAGGGCGACGACGGACACGGACCGGTTCGCCTCCGTGCCCCAGATGATGCGTCGGCAGATGAGGACGTGTCGGCCGTTCGTCGGCGTGTTCAGGCCGACGGGGATCTGTCCCCGGTCGTAGGAGAGGATCCCGGAGGCGAGCGCCATCCCATCACCGTCGACCACGACCTGTCGGCCGACGCCGGCGCGGACTGCCCATGCCTCGCTGTCGGCGACGGCGTCGACTCCGCCGAGACCCCATGTGCGGGCGTAGTCGACTTCCTCAACGGTACGTGCCCAACCGATGTCCGGCATGGCGCCTCCTCTAGCGTTCGGCGGCGGCGCGCCGCTGGTTGGCTTGCACCCGCGCGAGGTCCTCGGCGAGCTGTTCGTCCGGGTCGTCGGTGCGCTGTCCGAGCTGCGGAGTGACCGTGCACCCCTCGGGGCCCCAGGCGATGGTCACCTCGGTGATGTGGTCCTGGAACGGCACCCCGGACACGGTGACGGGGAGGACGTCGCCGAGGTGCACTCCGGTGGGGCCGCCGTAGTGGAACGTCTCCGTCTCGGCGAGCTGCAGGGACAGGCCAGCGGTGGGAGCGCCCTCCTCGAGTCCCTTCCGGCCGGCGGCGTTGAGGTACCCGATCAGGTCGTTCTTCGCGGCCTGCGGGACGTCGGGGCGGTGGAGGAACGTGCGGGGGATCTGCTCCTCCTGTGCGAGTCCGTCCGGCCATTCGAGCTGGGCGCCGGTCGCGTCCCGGAACACCTCGACGACGTCCGACCACTCGTCCTCGAGGGCGGTGTCGGCGACGGACCAGAAGATGCGCGCCGACTCCTCACCGGGGCCGCCGAGGATCAGGCGGGTCGCGTCCGGGGCAGCGGTGGAGAACTTCCCGTCAGGCTCGATGACGCCCGACTCCACGGAGAGGGGCACGCCCCACACGGTCGGCTCGTACACGTCGACGAGGAGGCCGGGGGTGACCCCGTCATGCCAGATGCGGAGGCCGAGCCCGGACCATGCGAGGACGTCGGCGACAGCCTCCTCGAGCGTCGAGAACCGGGCCTCGGGGAGCATGCCGGCGGCGCGGGCGTTCCCTCCCCGGTTGAGGTTCGGGAGGACCGTGACGGGCCGTCCGAGCCGGGTGACGGCGTTGACGGTGATGAGGTGCTTGATGACGTGCTCGGCGGAGTCGACGCCGAGCGGGAAGATGTAGTGCGCCCGTCCGCCGATGCCCTGCGCCTCGTCGGAGAGGGACACCGGTGTGAGGTTCCCATCCGGGAGCACCCACACGAGCGTGTTCTGCAGGAGCCGCCAGTCACCTTCCACGGAGTAGGTGACTTCCCCGTCCGGAGTGAGGGACCCCTCGACGAACTGGACCGGCCCGGACACCTGCTGCTCGTCCCCGTACAGGCACCGCACGCGAGCGCCGGGAGCATCGAGGAACACTCGCAGGGGGTCGTCTGCGTCGATGGTGAAGTCACCGGTCTCGAGCCGGTTGAACCGGGGCGTGAAGTCACCGCGCCACTCGTGGAGCTCGCCGGT
>DATCMN010000134.1:0-3308 GCA_036563405.1 Naasia sp.
GGCGGTTCCCGGTCCGGACCGTCGGGCTCGCCTGGCTGATCGGCGTCGTCGCCGCGGGCGCCGTGTATCCGATCGCCTGGGCCACCGGACTCGCCGGCTTCGATCCGGACGCCCTCACCGCCTCCACCGGGCTGCCCGCCCTCGCGACCGCCGCGATCGGCCTGGTGCCCGGAGTCGTGCCCTACGTGCTGCTGGCGATCGGCGAGCAGCTCGGCTGGAGCTCGTTCCTCGCCGTCCGGCTCTCCGAGCGGCGCAGCAGGGACGTCACAGCTCTGACCGTCGGCTCCGCCTGGGCCGCGTTCCACGTGCCGATGATGCTGTTCGTGCCCGGCGCCATCGACGAGGGCGTGCCCGCCGCGCTCGCCGTCGCGATGTTCCTGCTGCAGTGCCTGGCGCTCGCGTTCCCGATGGTGTGGCTGCGCCTGCGCACCGGCAGCATCTGGCCCGTGCTGGTGCTGCACGCCGCGCTCAACGCGACCCTCTACTTCGTCGTCGAGCCGGCAACCGTGGTGTCCGAGTCGACGCACCTGCTGCTCGGCGAGGGCGGCATGCTCACGACGGCCGGCGTGGTCGCCGCGGTCCTGCTCACCCTCCCCTTGTGGCGGAAGGCGGGCGTCACCGAGAAGCGCGGATAGGCCACCCGTCCCCCGCCCGCAACTCGCCCTCAACAGGCCACTTTCCCTCCAACAGGCCAGAATCAGCCGTTTCAGCCTGTTGGAGGGAAATCAGCCTGTTGAGGGCAGGTGAACGGTCCGGGTTGAGGGCGGGTCAGCCGTCCTGCTGCTGCTCCTGCTGGCGGGCGCCCGCGATGTTGACCATCCACTTCGTGCCGTAGCGGTCGGTCAGCATCCCGAAGCTGTCGCCCCACGGCGCCTGCACCAGCGGCTCGGTGATGGAGCCGCCCTCGGTCAGCTTGTCCCAGAAGCCGCGCAGCTCGTGGTCGTCGTCGCCCGACAGGGACACCGTGATGCTGCTGTCGCTCGGGACCTCCATGTCGGGAGGGGTGTCCGCGCCCATCAGGGTGTAGCCGCTCGGCGTCTCCAGCTGGCCGTGCATGATCAGGTCCTTCACCGCGGGATCCTCGCTCGCCCCGAATTCGCCGAACGTGCTGAGCGTCAGCTCGCCGCCGAAGACCGACTTGTAGAACTCCATCGCCTCCCGTGCACTGTTCCGGAAGCTCAGGTACGGGTTCAGGCGTGACGCCATGGCTCCTCCTCGTTTGTCGGCGGAGGAGTCCCCTCCTCCGCTCGCCATCCTGGTCGCGGAAGACGAGCGGCACCAGAGGCAAGCCTCTGCGCGCACCCGCCGGGCGCCTCAGACGTCGAGCTGGCCGCGCACTATCGAGTCACCGGAGTGCGTGGGGTCGCCGTCGTAGGGCTCCTCGCTGATGTCGACGAGGTCGTACTCCCCGGTGTCGATGCCGGCCGGCACCGTGAAGGTGCCCTCCTCACCGTCGAGGACGCCCAGGCTGACCAGCGCTGTCGCATCCGAGGTGATCAGCCAGACCTCGCGGTAGCCCTCCGCCGCGGGGGCGTCCAGCCGGACCGTCACGACGCGCGAGCCGTCCGGGTTCTCCTCCAGCTCGGCGATGCCCTCGGACCCTGTCCAGTCCGGGAACGGGTCGAGGGCCGCTGACGCGAGCACCTCGGGCTGCGGCCGGAGCAGCGCCCAGCCGAGCCCTGCGCCGCCGACCAGGAGGACGGCGGCGGCCGCGACAGCGAGCACGCGGGCCCAGTTGCGCCGGCGGAGCGGGATGGGCTCGCGCAGCGGGGGCTCGGCTGCAGGCCGGGCGGGCTCGACGGACGACGCGGTCGGCTCCGTCTCGGTCGGCGCCGCGACGAGATTCGGCCCCTGACCGGCCGTGTCCGGAACAGTGGCGGCCTCCAGGCCAAGCTCCTCCGCGATGCGGCTCCACACCCGTGGAGGTGGTGCGACGAGCTCACCCTCGCCGATCGACGAACGGCCGACGGCCGCCGTCCGGGTGAGCAGGGCGAGTTCCGCCCGGCAGTCGGCGCAGTCCTCGATGTGGCGCAGGTCGTCGGCGCCGGCGGCGTTCTCGCCGAGGGCCCGCAGCGCCAGCACCTCAGGATCGATGTGCGACATCGGTCACCTCCAGGCGGTCGCGCATCCTCTGCAGGCTGCGGCGGATATGGCTCTTCACTGTGCCGAGCGGCATGCCGAGCCGCTCGGAGATCTCCGCGTGCGTGAGGGAATCGAAGAAGGCGGCGCGCATGACGCGCTGAGCGTCCGGCTCCAGCCGCGCAATCTCGTCGGCCAGCAGCAGCGAGTCGGCGAGGTCGACGGGCGCGGCCGCCTCCTCTGAGGGAGCCGCGGCGGCGAGCTCCTCGTGCAGCCGGCGGACCTTGGCGCGGGCCTCGTGCGCGTCGGCGATCTTGTTCTTCGCGATGCCGACCAGCCACGCGGAGAGCCGGGCCTTCGCCGGATCGAATCGGCTGCGACCGGTCCACGCCGCCACGAAGGTGCCCTGCACCACGTCCTCCGAGTCGCCCGAGTCCGCGAGGCTGCGGATCGCCAGCGTGTAGACGAGGGGCGACCACCGGGCGTACACGGCAGCGAGGGCCCGCTCGTCGCCGGCGGCGAAGGCGACCTGGAGTGCGGCTTCCGCATCGTCCACGTCCGCCTCCCTCCTGGTGGCGCCGGCGGTCATCCGATGCTCCCGTGCCGCTGCGTCCCGCTCATTCTGCCGGGCTCGCGATCACTATGACGTTGTCGGAGTAGGTGCGCGTCTCACGATCGAATGTGCCGCCGCAGGTGATCAGTGCGAGCCGCTCAGGCCCGCCCCGATCGAACACCTCGTCGACGGGCAGTTCCTCCTTGCGCACCTTCCGGGTCTCCTGGACGGTGTACCGATGCTCGGCCCCGTCTGCGGAGATGAGGGTGATCTCGGTTCCGGCGGCCACATCGCGCAGCGCGGCGAACGGCCCCAGCCCGTACCGGAGCGAGTCGACGTGCGCGGCGACCACTGTCGTGCCGCTGTCCGTCGCCGGGTCGGGGCCGAACCGGTACCAGCCGGCGACGGCGACGTTCTCGGGCAGCTCCATCCCGCCATCCGGCAGGACGCCGACCGGGACGATGGACATGTCGATGCCGGCCCCGGGGACCTGCACGCGGATGGGCGGCACCGCTTCCCGCACGGGCTGCAGCGTGCTGTCGCGGATCGCGACCTCGATGCTGGGGCCGGCGGCGGCGGGGGCGGATGGTGTCGGGGCCGGGACGGCGGCGGGGCTACCCGGCCCCGCCGCCTCCCCCGGTGCGCCCGCCTCCGCAGACGGTGCGCACCCCGCGAG
>DATCMN010000140.1:0-9470 GCA_036563405.1 Naasia sp.
TCACGATGATGTGAACGTCGTCAACATTATCTTCCCCGACGGTGGCGCGAAACCGCAGCGGAGCTCCCGGACCTCCTCGAAGGACAGCACCGCGAGCGAGGAGAGCACCGGCAGGATGGACTCCGTGAGCCCTTCGCTGGAACTGCTGGTGCTGCACGCGATCCGGCTCCGGGGATGTCCGATGCCCCGGCGGTCCGCCGGCGCTTCGGCCTGGATGCCGCCGACGTCGAGGAGGAGCTCCTGGATCAGCGGGCGCTCGGCCGGGTGACCTGGTCGGCCTTCGGGGACACGGCGGGGTGGACACTGTCCGAGCGCGGGAAGTCCCGGAACGAGGAGCTCCTCGCGGCGGAACTGGACGGCGTGACGGACCTCCGGCACACCGTTTCGGCGCTGTACGAGCGCTTCCTTCCCCTCAACGGCGACCTCCGCACCGCGATCACCAATTGGCAGATCCGGCCCACCGATGGCGAGCCCTACGCCGAGAACGACCACCGTGACGCGCCGTGGGATGCGGCCGTGCTCGCCGATCTGCGGAGGGTGGTCCGGAGTGCGACGCCGATCCTCGCCGAGCTGGAGGCCGCCCTCCCCCGCACAGCGGGCTACGCCGGGCGACTCGGCCTTGCGCTGGCCCAGGCGACGGAGGGCGATCGGGAGCGGGTCGCGGGCCTCGGGATCGACTCCTTGCACACCGTGTGGTTCGAGCTGCACGAGGACCTCCTCGCCACCCTCGGACTGCAGCGCTGACGGTCGCCCACCGGCGCGCGTTCAGGACCGGACCGTAGGTTCGGGGCGTGACCATCGCGCGAGTGCAGCCGGGCCCGGGGCAGGAGTCGGTGTGGGACTACCCACGGCCGCCGCGCATCGAGCCGAGCGGGCAGCGCGTGGTGGTGCGACTCGGCGGCGGGGTCGTCGCAGACACCCGGGATGCGCTGCGCGTGCTGGAGACGAGTCATCCGCCCGCCTACTACCTCCCCCGATCGGCTTTCGCCGAGGGCACTCTCGTCCCCGCGGCCGGTTCGTCGATGTGTGAATACAAGGGCCGCGCGGCCTACCTCGACGTGCGCGGCGGCGAAGCCGTCGCCCGGCGTGCGGCCTGGACGTATCCCCGCCCGCTCCCCGGCTACGAGGCTCTCGCCGACCACGTCTCCCTCTACCCGGCGGCGATGGACTCGTGCGAGGTCGACGGGGAGGTCGTCGTCCCTCAGGAGGGCGGCTTCTACGGCGGCTGGATCACGTCCCGCGTGGTCGGACCGTTCAAGGGCGCGCCCGGCACGCTCGGCTGGTGAGGCCCGTCAGCGGCGCTCGGCGTGCACGGCCAGCTCGTGCTCGATGAACGCGGCGATCATCGCACGGTAGGTGCGCTCGACGACGTCGGCTGACGCGCCGGCGTCCGCGGCGAGCGCGCGCACCCGGAGGATCACGTCTTCCACCCGGGCCGGCGCACGGACCGCACTCGCGGTTTCCGCGCGCTTGAGCACCCCCGCCTCCTCGACCAGTCGCTGGCGGTCGGCGAGCAGGCCGACGATGCGCTCGTCGAGTGCGTCGATGGCGGACCGGATGGCGCCGAGTTCGGGAGTGCCCACGCACCGATTCTCGCCGTTCGGCGGCCCTTCCGGCGGATCCGCCGGAATTCGGTCGCGGGTGTGACGATCTGCGCCCTCGACTCGTCCTTCAGTGGGGCGGTATCCCGGGCACTCCGGGGCGGGCCGCTTCAGGGAGACCCCGAGGAGGAGCCCATGGGAGCGATGGTCTATGAGGGAGCACTGGTCCTCGAGTTCGAGGATCGCCTGCTGCGCCACCTCGAGCACGTGATGGTGACCAGGCTGCGGCGGAACGAGCCCTTCGCCTTCAAGTGGGAGCAGAAGCCTTCGGGAGGCGAGGAGAGCCACGGCACCGTCTGGGTGTCCACGGCGACGTCGCTGCAGTTCCGCTACGCGGGGCCGCGGCGGGTGGAGAAGCTCAACCGGCACTGGATCGAAGCCCTGATCCAGTCCACCTACCAGCCGGTTGGCCTGGTCGCCGTCCCCGAACCGGCCGAGCCGCCGGCCGCCCCGAGGCGGCGGGAGTAGGTCCCCGCCGGCTCACGCGGGTCGGGTCAGCCCTGCATCCGGGGATCGGCGGTGGGGTCGGCATACGGCGTCGGGCACCCGTTCTCGACGGCCTCGGGCAGCAGCTCGTAGTGCCACGGCTCGTTGTCGTAGGTGCGGCAGAGCCCGTAGTCGGCCCCCCGCTCCCCCAGCCAGGTCGAGGCGTCCCACGGCCCGATGTCCACCGCTCTCCCCGACACATGGGCGGAGGTGTCGGCGGTCGCCACCCAGCGGGCGGCCTCCTCCCTCGAGCCGTACTGGACTACCGCCTCGGCGAGGAGCTGGTCCTGGTAGGCGGCGGAGCGCCAGCCGCTGGTCACCTCGAACTCGATGCCCTCCGCGGCGGCGGCAGACGCCGCCCTGCGGAGCGCGCCGAGCAGCTCCGGGTCGAGGCGGCCGACGCCCGGGTACCGGTCGTCGGCGACCGTCGTCCCCGAAGGCAGCACCCCGTCGCCCTCGCCGACCTCGCCCGGCACCCCGATTCCCGGGATGCCTCTCAGAGTGGGGAGCAGCACCCGCTCCCCCGACGAGCTCCCGGCCGCCAGCGCCCCCGCAAGAGTCGTGCCCGCCACCACGACGGTCGCTGCGAGGACCGCGGCCCGGATGCTCCTGCGGGACCGGGGTCGTGCTGCCCGCGTGTCGATCATGGAGCCAGTCCACCCGGAGCGGTGTTGCGACTCCGTATGCGCTGGCCGATACGCGGGCGATATGTGCGGCCCCGTAGCATCAAGCGTGCGCGTGCTGGTCGTCGAAGACGAACCCCTCCTGGCGGAGGCCATCCGCGACGGGCTGCGGCTGGAGGCGATCGCGTCCGACATCGCGGGGACCGGCGATGTGGCCCTCGAGCTCCTGGCCGTCAATTCGTACGAGGTCGCCGTCCTCGACCGCGATATCCCGGGTCCTTCCGGCGACGAGGTGGCGGCGCGCATCGTCGCCTCCGGGAGCGGCCTGCCGATCCTGATGCTCACGGCCGCGGACCGCCTCGATGACAAGGCCTCGGGGTTCGAGCTCGGTGCCGACGACTACCTCACGAAGCCGTTCGAGCTGAAGGAGCTGGTACTCCGACTCCGCGCACTCGACCGCCGGCGCGGGCACAGCAGGCCGCCCGTCCGCGAGCTGGCAGGACTGAAGCTGGATCCGTTCCGCCGTGAGGTCTTCCGCGACGGGCGCTACGTCGCGCTCACCCGCAAGCAGTTCGCGGTCCTGGAGGTCCTGATGTCCGCGGAGGGCGGGGTGATCAGCGCCGAGGAGCTGCTGGAGCGGGCGTGGGACGAGAACGCCGATCCGTTCACGAACGCCGTGCGGATCACAGTCTCCGCCCTGCGGAAGCGGCTCGGCGAGCCGCAGGTCATCAGCACGGTCGCCGGCGTCGGCTACCGCATCGACGTGTCGCCGGACACTGCGAGCGCAGGCGCCGCGCATGACTAGGGCGCCCGGCGCGAGCGCTCGGCTGAAGCTCACCCTCAGCTACGCCGGCTTCCTGCTGCTCGCGGGCGGGCTGCTGCTCGCCGTCGTGTGGCTGTTCCTGCTCCGGTACGTGCCGACCGAGGCCTCCGCCGCACCCGGGCTCGGCTTCACCCCGGGTCGATCCGACCTGATCCGCGCCTTCGCACCGGCGGCGACCTGGGCGATGGTCGCTCTCCTCATCCTCGGCCTGCTGGGCGGCTGGATCCTCGCGGGCCGCATGCTGGCTCCCCTCGCGCGGATCACCGAGGCCACCCGGTTGGCCGCACGCGGGTCGCTGTCGCACCGCATCTCGCTGGCCGGACCCCAGGACGAGTTCCGGGAGCTCGCCGACAGCTTCGACGCGATGCTGACCCGGCTGGAGGCCCAGGTGACGGAGCAGCAGCGATTCGCCGCCAACGCCTCGCACGAGCTGCGGACTCCGCTCGCGATCACGCAGACGATGCTCGAGGTCGCCCGCGCGGACCCGGACCGCGACACCGACGAACTCCTCCGGCGGCTGCACACCGTCAACGCCCGGGCCATCGAGCTCACCGAGGCACTCCTCCTGCTGAGCCGGACCGATCAGCGGTCGTTCGCGCAGGAGCAGATCGACCTGTCGCTCCTCGTGGAGCAGGCCGCCGAGACCCTCCTCCCGCTGGCGGAGAGGCACGGCGTCAGCATCCGCACCGTCGGGGAGGTCACGCCCACGCGGGGCTCCGCCGCGCTGCTCCTGCAGCTGACGACGAACCTCCTGCACAACGCGATAGTCCACAACCTGGTGTCCGGCGGGTCCGTGCTGGTGAGCACCGCCGTCTCCTCGGGCCGCGCGACGCTGGTCGTGGAGAACACCGGCGAGCCGCTGTCCCCCGCGCTCGTGGCGACCCTCGCCGAGCCGTTCCAGCGCGGGGCGGAGCGGATCCGCAGCCATGCGGCCGGCGTCGGCCTGGGCCTCGCGATCGTGACCAGCATCGTCCGCGCCCACGACGGGACGCTCGCTCTCGAGCCGCAAGTCGGCGGCGGCCTGCGCGTGACGGTGCAGCTGGCTGCCGCGCCCTCCGCGTGAGCCCTGACGCGCGGCCCTCGGGCGGCGTCAGTCGACCGCCGGCCCGACCTCCGCGAACCTCAGCACATTGCCGAACGGGTCGATCACCTCGAATGTGGGCCCACCCGGAGCCTCGACGTCGATCCCCGGGCGCTGCTGCGGAGCGAGCAGGGGCACCAGTTCCCGGTGCAGCGCCCGCACCCCGCGCACGGGCACCCAGACGACGCCGCCCGGCGTCCCGTCCCCGTAGTGCTCCGACAGGTCGAGAGCGGCCTGATCCCGTCGCATGCGCACGTAGAGCGGCGCCCCCGCGTCGAAGCGGTGCTCGAACTCCACGGCGAAGCCGAGTCGGGCCGAGTAGAAGTCGATGGCGGCGCGACCGTCCATGACGCGCAGCACCGGGACGTTCCCGAGCAGCGCCGCGTCCCCGCCACGTTCGGTCCTCGCCGCCGCGGTGTTCCAGTCGCGGAAGCCGAGCTGGCGGGCGACCAGCTCCAGCGCCTCCATGTGGGAAAGCTCGAGGCCGCGGGCGGCCAGCTCGCGGCGCAGCGCGGTGGCCGCGGTCTTCAATCGATCGATGTGCATCAGGTCCCGAGTTCCGGCGCCTGTCCGGGGTCCGCGTTGCCGTTGGCGCCTGCTCGAAGCCGTGGAGGATCGAAGGGGACGCGTTCACCGGAGTGCGGACGGCGGGCCACGTCGAGCCCTGCCTCACGCTGGCATGCCTTTTCCGCCCCGTCAAGACCGACCGTCGACTGCGGATGCGGATGCAGCCGGGGCTGGCGTCCCGAGGCGGTGCGGCGGGAGGGTAGGCGGATGACCGACACCCCCGATCGATCGCGGACAGTCACCTGGTCCGACCCCCGTGCCCTCGCCGCCGAGGGCTCCGCACTGAGCGGCATCGACGCCCTGCGCGCGATGCGCGACGGCCGGCTGCCCCCTCCGCCCATGGCGATGCTGATGAGGTTCCAGATCACCGAGGTCGAGCCCGGCACAGTCACCTTCACGTGCACGCCGGGCGAGGAGCACTACAACCCGCTGGGAGTCGTGCACGGCGGACTGGTCTGTACCCTCCTCGACACCGTGGCCGGCTGTGCCGGTCACACCCTCCTGCCCGCCGGCGTGGGCTACACCTCACTGGAGATCAAGGTCAGCTACCTCCGGCCCGTGACAGCCGACACGGGCCTGCTCACCGCGACGGGGACCGTGACGAAGCCGGGACGGCGGGTTCTCTTCACCGACGCAGTGGTGCGCAACGCCGGGGGCGACGCCCTGGCGACCGCCTCGAGCACGCTGCTGGTGCTCGCCTGATCGCGGTCTGGACTGCTGCGGACCCTCGAGGTCAGCCGTCGGCGGGTCGGTCTGCTCCTACGGCAGGAGGCTGATGGGCCGGGACATGGTGACCCTCGCCTGCCCCGGCCCGTCGTAGTCCGGGACCGGGTCGGCGAGACTGAAGCCCATCGCGCGGTGGAAGGCCTGCGATCCCGTGTTGGTGGGACCCGTCACCGCATTCAGGATCGTGCACCCTCGGCGCGCCATATCGGCGGCGAAGGCGTCGTACAGGGAGCGCGCGATGCCCTGGCCCCGCAGCGCCGGGTCGACGCCGACGAAGTGGATGTAGGCGACCTCCGGACTGTCGGCGGACCGGAAGCCGAGGAGGAAGGCGGAGATCCTCCCGTCCGGCCCGTCGAGGATCATGCTCGTCGCCGCGAAGTGCTGGAAGAAGAGCCGCGGCAGCAGGGAGGCGAGCTCCGCCCCGCGACCGTCCGGCCACCACTCGACCACCCGGTCGAGGACGGCGGCGTGGTCCGCCTCGGTCGGCCGGCGGAAGGTCATGCCGCGGATGCTATCGGGACGGAGCCGTGCCCTCCACCGGACGGACGGGGCGAACGGGATGGCGGACGCCCGCTGCCGGGCGCCCGCCACCGCCCCACCCGTCATGCGGCCGGCGGGATCGCGACGACCTTCCCCCGCAGGGTCCCGCTGGCTGCCTCCGCGTGCACGCTCGCCAGCTCGCTGAGCGGTACGCGGCGGGACACCTCGACCTGGAGGTCTCCGCTGTCGATCAATCCGACGAGCCGAGACAGCACCTCGGTGTCGGGACGGACGTAGATCACGACGCCCCGCACACCGCGCCCATCGTCACCCGGCGCGGGCATCCAGGCGGTGGTGCTCACCACCACACCGCCGTCCCGCACGACTTCGACCAGGCCGGCGAACTCCTCCGGCTCCAGCGGCGCCAGGTTGAGCAGCACGTCGACGGGGTGCGTCACGGCGGCACGCAGGGACGTCGCCGTGTGGTCGATGACCTCGTCCGCGCCTGCCGCGGTCACGCTCGCACCGCTCCGCGGGCTCGCCGTCGCGATGACGTGCGCGCCGGCCCTCTTCGCGAGCTGCACCGCGTAGCCGCCGACCGCGCCTCCCGCACCGACGATCAGCACGCGCTGCCCGGCCTCGAGCCCGGCCTCGGCGAAGAGCGCCTGCCATGCGGTGAGCGCGACGGACGGGAACGCGGCCGAATCGACGAGGGGGATGCGGGTGGGAGCGGCCACGAGCACATCCGCCGGCGCGATGGCGTATTCGGCGGCGGAGCCGTCGGCCGACATCGGCAGAAAGCCGATCACGCTGTCCCCCGGTCGGAAGCCGTCCACTTCGGGACCGACGGCGTCCACGGTGCCCGAGACGTCGTAGCCGGGGACGTGCGGAAGGGTGATCGGGATGGGCAGGATGCCCGCCCGCATGCCGTTGTCGGCGGGGCTGAACGCCGATCCTGCCACCCGGATCCGCACCTGCCCCTTTCCCGGCTCCGGCTTCTCGACGTCCTCGTAGCGGAGCACCTCGGGCCCGCCGACTTCGTGGAAACGCATTGCCTTCATGTCGAACTCCTCTCGTATTGCTTCGAATTCGAAGCAGTAAGGCGACAGTACCACTGCTTCGAATTCGCAGCAACGTATACTCGGAGGATGGACCAGCCCGCGTCACTCGACCCCACCGAACTCGGTGCGTACTTCGCCCTGATCGAGGTGAGCAGCCTGCTCCGGCACACCGTCGAGCAGCAGCTGAAGGACGACGGCGACCTCAGCTACGTGCAGTTCCAGCTCCTCGCCCGGCTCGGCGACTCCCCCGACGGCAGCTCCCGCATGACCGACCTGGCGGACGGCGTCGTCTACAGTCGCAGCGGCCTCACCTATCAGGCGCAGCTGCTCGAGCGGCGCGGCCTCGTCACACGGGTGCCCGGTCGCGACGACGAGCGGAGCGTCACGGTCACCCTCACCGATGCGGGCCGCGGCGTCCTGGCCGACGTGTTCCCCGGCCACATCGCAGTCGTCCGCGCACTGCTGGTCGACCCCCTGTCCCGGGACGAGCTCCAGTCCCTCGCCGGCGTGCTCGGGCAGCTCCGGGACAGCATGCGAGCGAGCCCGCCACGCTCCGCGGCACCCCGCCTCCGCACGCCTCCGCACGCGCGCGGCTCCTGACTCGTGCAGCCGACCGGGCCGACCCGGCCGACCGATCTCGACGGTCGGCCAGGCGGCACTCGTACGATCGAGGCGATGTCCGATCCCGTCGCCTCTCCCCTCGCCTCCCGCCCCTGGCTCGCCTCGTACGCGGACGGTGTGCCGCCCGAGATCGAGGTGCCGGCCGCGTCCCTCCCCGAGATGATCGCGACCGCGGTCCGCTCCCACTCCCGCAGGACCGCCCTCGAGTTCTTCGGCGCGGAGACCACCTACGCGGAGCTCGGCGAGCAGATCGAGCGGGTGGCGGGCGCTCTGCAGCGGCTGGGGGTGCACCGTGGCGACAGGGTCGCCCTCGTTCTGCCGAACTGCCCCCAGCACGTCGTCGCCTTCTACGCGGTGCTGCGGCTCGGCGCGATCGTCGTCGAGCACAACCCGCTGTACACGCCGCGTGAGCTGCGCCATCAGTTCGAGGACCACGGTGCGCGGGCCGCGATCGTCTGGGACAAGGTGGCCGACACGATCGCCGACTTCCCGGCGGACGTCCGCCCGGAGCACCTCATCGCCGTCGATGTCACGCGCGCGATGCCGCTCGGCACCCGGCTCGCGCTCCGCCTGCCCCTCGCGAAGGCGCGAGCCGGCCGTGCGGCGCTGACCGGGCGCCCGCGATCCCGCGGAGTGCTCGCCTGGGACCGACTCGTCACAGGGCGGCGCCTCGCCCGTCGGCATCCGATGCCGGCCGCCGACGATCTCGCACTCCTCCAGTACACGAGCGGCACGACCGGCACGCCGAAGGGCGCGATGCTCACCCATCGCAACCTGCACGCCAACGCCGCCCAGGGGCGCGCGTGGGTACCGGGGCTCCAGCCGGGGCGCGAGGTGTTCTACGGCGTCCTGCCGTTCTTCCACGCGTACGGGATGACCCTGTGCCTCACCTTCGCGATGAGCATCGGCGCCCGCCTGGTGCTCTTCCCGAAGTTCGACGTCGACCTCGTGCTCGCGGCGGCGAAGCGCTCGGCGCCCACCTTCCTGCCGGCCGTGCCGCCGATCTACGACGCCCTCGTGCGTGCCGCGAGCAGCCGCGGCGCCGACCTGTCGAGCGTCCGCTTCGCCATCTCCGGCGCGATGAACCTGCCGGTCGCCACAGTCGCCCGCTGGGAGGAGGCGACCGGCGGGCTGCTCGTCGAGGGGTACGGGATGACCGAGTCGTCCCCCGTCGCCCTGGGCAACCCGATCGGTCCCAGCCGCCGCCCCGGAACCGTCGGCGTGCCGTTCCCCAGCACCGACATCCGCGTCGTCGATCCCGACAGCCCGGCCGACGACGTCCCCCTCGGCGAGCCTGGCGAGCTCCTGCTCCGCGGGCCGCAGGTCTTCCAGGGCTACTGGAACCGGCCACTCGACACGGCCGAGTCCCTGCTCGAGGGCGGCTGGCTGCGGACCGGCGAC
>DATCMN010000145.1:0-6765 GCA_036563405.1 Naasia sp.
GGCGGCGGGCCGAATCTCGGCGCCTGGCTGGCAGGGGGTGGTGGCGGGGCGACCGATGTGCGGACCGGGCCCGGGTTCGGGCTGGGCGATCGCGTCCTCGTCGCCGGCGCTGGTGGCGGCGGCGGCGCGACGTGGTCGAGCACTGGCGGCGCCGGCGGCGACAGCGGTGCCGCCGGCCATCGGGCTGACCCGCAGGACTTCGCCGATTGGCAAGGCGGCGGAGGCGGGGCGCCCGGTCAACAGCACGGCGGCGGCGCGGGCGGTGCGGGCGGCACAGGCAACGTCGCCGATGGCGCCGACGGTTTCCCTGGGACCGCCGGGCAAGGCGGCGCCATAGCGCCATCGACCGCCTCCGGCGAAGGAGGCGGAGGCGGAGGCGGATGGTTCGGCGGCGGCTCCGGCGGAGCGGGGGGTGTCTCCAACGAGCCGAGCGCAGGCGGCGGTGGGGGCGGCGGCGGCTCGAGCCATGTCGCTCCCACGGCTGCGCTGGTGTCGCTCACCGAGGGCGTCAACGCGGGTCACGGGCGTGTGGTGATCAGCTACCAGGCCCCGCGCGCCGTGGTCACGGGCGTGCAGCCGGGCAGCGTGTCGACGCTCGGCGGCGAGGTCACGGTCACGGGGGAGAACCTCGGCGACGTCAGTGCAGTGCTGTTCGGCGATGTTCCGGCGCCGTGGTTCGTCGTCGAGAGCCACGACCGGCTGCGCGCCGCGGCGCCCGCGCATGCGGCCGGACCGGTGCATCTCGGGGTCGTGACGCCGGAGGGCGTCAGCGAGCCCACGGCGGCGTCGGTGGTGACCTTCGTAGCGCCGCTTGCGCCGATCGTCCCGATCCCACCAGTCGGGCTGCCGCCGAGCGACGACACCGAGTCCGAAAGTCGTTGCGTGGTGCCCGACCTGGAGGACCGCACCGCACGTCGCGCGCGCCGGGCGCTGCGGCGAGCCGGGTGTCGCCTCGGCGACGTCGAGCGGCCGCGCCGCGGCCACGGCCATGACCGGCGGCCGCTACGCGTTGTGCGGCAGACACCGGCTGCAGGCGATGAGCGTCCGTGGCGCGCGGAAGTCGACATCGTCCTCGGCCGGTCCCGGGACTAAACGCGCGTGCTGCGCGACGGGACGTCCGCGGCGAATGACCCGCACGCGAAGTGTGACGCGCAGGTGACGTTGGACCACGCGCGCAGGTGACGCCGTCTGTGATGCGCAGTTGCCTTGGACTGGGGGCGCCGGGCGCACCCCTCTCGGCGTCAGGGGCTGTCCGCCCGGCATTCCGTGCGGCGCCATGAGCGACGCTAGCGCTGCGGTCGCGCGCTTCCGCTGAAGCGCGGAGGCTTTCATCGTCCACAGGCGGAAGCTTTCATCGCCCTCACGATGAAGGTCGGATGCCTGCCGCAGGCAGTCGGGGCCTTCGAGCGCCGTGAGCGCCAGCATCGCGACCAGGGGAGGGGCAGCGCGGTCGACGTCCGACGCGACTGAAACCCCCGCGATCGTTGGATACCAGCGGGACGGTCTACTGGATGTCGCGCCGCCGGAGGAGTGCGGCCGCCAGTCCTGTCAGGCCGACGGTCGTCGCCAGCAGCACCAGTCCGGCGACGAGCGCTCCGTCGGTCGTCGGGTCGAGCAGCTGGTTGAGCGACGCGAACGGCAGGACCGAAGCGACGTCGCCCAGCGCGCTGGCGAGCGCCTTCTCGGCCAGGAACGTTCCGAAGATCGCCACCATCGCGGCCTGTTGGCTGCGCAGGAGGAAGCCCAGGAGCGCACCGAGGCTCGTGAACAGCACTGCGGCGGCGACGATGCGCGCGACGTAGCCCGCGGCGTCACCGGCGCTCACGACGACCGCGGTGCCCTCCGCGTCGAGCACTGCCGCGGCGGTGACGACCGCGAGGGCTGTGGCGACGAGCCCGGAGAGGATGCCGAGGATCGAGAAGCTGACGAGTCGACCCATCAGCAGCTTGGTGCGCCCCGGCGTGGCGAGCACACGGTTGACGATCGTCGCGTAGCGGTAGTCGCCGGCCACGCGCGCCGCGGCGAACAGCGCACCTACGAGAGCCGTCACGAAACCTGCCCCGACGAGGACGGCGGACGCAAAGTGCTCGGCGGGGTCGGTGATCTGCGAGTCGGCGACGTCACCCCAGGCGAGCCCGACGGTCAGCACGACGAGCGTGACAGCGGTGGCGTAGCTGCTGCGCAGCGTGCGCAGCTGCAGGAACTCAGAACGGATCAGGGTGGTCATCGAACGGCCTCCTCAGGCACGGCGGTCAGGTCAAGGAACACGTCTTCGAGGCTCGAGGCCTCGGTCGCGATCTCATACAGCGCGAATCCGCGATCGAAGGCGAGCTGGGCGATCGCTTCCTGGTCGCCGCCGGTGATCACGAGCTCGCCCTCGTCGACCGAGACCGTCATGTCTTCCGCGAGCAGCGCCGCGTGAAGCCCTTCGCTCTCCGGGGTGCGCAGCCGGACGCGGCGGTTGTCGCTGCGGCGCATCACTTCGGCGAGCGGTGCGTGCACGACCAGCTGGCCTGACGCGATGACGACAACCTCGTCGACGGTCTGCGCGACCTCGGCGAGCACGTGACTCGACAGCAGGATCGTGCGGCCCTCCGCCGCGAGGCCCACGAGGAAGTCGCGCAGCCAGCGCACGCCCTCGGGGTCGAGCCCGTTGGCCGGCTCGTCGAGCACCAGGACACGAGGGTCGCCGATGAGCGCGCCCGCGAGGCCGAGGCGCTGGCGCATGCCGAGCGAGAAGCCACCGACCCGTCGATCCGCCGACGAGCTCAGCTCCACGAGCTCCAGGAGCTCGTCGACTCGCGATCGCGGGACGCCGGCTTCGAGCGCCATGATCCGGAGGTGGCCGCGGGCGCTGCGCGCCGGGTGGGCGGTCGCCTCGAGCATGGCCCCGACCTGGCGCAAGGGCGCCGGCAGGTCCGCGTAGGGCCGGCCGTCGATCGTCGCCGATCCGCTTGTCGGCTCGACGAGGCCGAGGAGGGCGGACAGGGTCGTGGTCTTTCCGGAGCCATTGGGTCCGAGAAAGCCGGCGATCGTCCCGGCCGCGATGCTGAACGAGAGGTCGTCGACGGCACGGACGGCGCCGTAGTCCTTGACGAGGGCGCGTCGTCCACACGGCGACGCGCGCTCTCAACTCGTGGCCGACTCTGCTCTCAAGAGGTGGCCGCCGGCACCCTCAACCCGTGACCGATTCACTCTCATCGGCATGTCCGCCCTCAGCCACACACAAAGAGCCGTCGTGTCGCGCGCCGCCTGAGTGGGAGGTTTACGTAACCCCCATTAGCGAGCATTGAAGGAGCGGATCAGCAGCTATTGGGACACCGGCAACCGTGCGTGTGCCCTTGACTGGCTAGATCGTGGATTCGTCTGATCGGTCCGAGGCCGGCACGCCGGCCGAGTGTTCGGCCGGACATCTGCGGTCGCGTGTCTCACCCGATGCTGCTGAGATGTCGTATCCGCGTGCTTTCGTCGTGTCGCATTGGCGTGCTTCCGACGCCAGCGCGCAGCGCCGCGTCACGCTCCGCTGACGCGAGCCGATGACGCGTCTGGCCAAGCGCGCGTGGCAGGATCGCCCGATGCCGTCCCGCCTGCTTGCCGTCGCCGGTGCGCTGCTCTGCGTGCTCGTCGCATGCACGTCGGCCTCGGCCTCGGTGTCGGAGTGCCGCGGCCATGTCGTGCGCTGGCAGGACGGGATCTCCATGTCGGCCACCGGTCTGCGCTCGACGACGAGCGGCGAAGCGCGTCCGCCGGCCTGCCGGTCCGCGCGGCGCGTCGTGCGGCGCTTCCTCGGCGAGCGAATGCGCCGCCCCGACAGCTGCGACCGCCCGGCCGAGAGCGGCGGCGTCTGCGTCATGGAGCTGCGCCGGCGCTGGCGCTGCCGGTTGTACGACGGCGCCGACGGCAACTTCCGCGGCGCGTGCTCCACCGGCCGCGTCGAGCTGCGCTGGCGGCAGCAGGACCTGCCGCCGTACTGAACGCAAGGACGGGTCGCGATACTGGAGAAGGCATGGGCGACGACGAGATCCAGCTCATCAGCGACGGCGACGGGCTGGCGGTCATCGGCGAGCCGGACGCGGTCGACCGCTTCCTCGCCTCCGAGGGCCTGGTCTCCACGGACCTCGGGCTGCCGCGCCTGCGATCCGTGCTCGGCACCGGCGCAGCCGCCGCGCAGGCCGGGTCGGAGATCGCGGCGAGCTCCGGGCGCTGGGTCAAGCTGACCGCCGAGTCCGCCGAGCAGGTCAAGAAGTTCGGCCTGATGGACACCAACACCCCGGGCGTCAAGCACGCGATGATCGGCCGGCCGGGCGCTATCAAGGGATGGCTGCAGCTCGCCGACACCCCGAGGTCGCTGCTGACCAACCCCGCGGTGCTGACGGGCGCGGCGGGGATCATGGCGCAGCTCGCGATGCAGCAGGCGATGGCCGAGGTCACCGACTACCTCGCGGCCATCGACGCGAAGCTCGACGACGTCCTGCGCGCTCAGAAGGACGCCACCGTCGCCCAGATGATCGGCGTCGGCGTGCAGGTCGACGAGGCGATGCGACTGCGCGAGCACGTCGGCCGGGTCAGCGAGGTCACCTGGTCGAAGCTGCACGCCGCCCCGGGGACCATCGCCGCGACGCAGGCCTACGCGCTGCGGCAGATCGACGCCCTCGCCGAGAAGCTCGCCTCCACGGGCAAGGTCGGGGCCCTCGCCTCGGCCACGAAGGCGGGCGAGTCGGAGGTTCGCGAGTGGCTCGGCGTCCTCGCGCGCTGCGCGCAGCTGCAGGACGCGATCGCGATCCTGGAGCTCGACCGCGTCCTGGAGAGTGCGCCGGAGGACCTCGACGGGCACCGACGGGGGCTCGAGGCCGCCCGCCGCGCCCGGCTCGACGCGATCGCCCGCAGCACCGAGCAGCTGCTGGACGGCCTCGACGCCGCGTCCGGGACGGCCAACGCGAAGGTGCTGACCCATCCCTCGAAGTCGCGCGCGGTCGTGCGCGAGAGCAACCGCCTGGGCACTGCCGTGTCGGACTTCCACGGCCGCCTCGGCATCGAGTCCGCCCGGCAGCCGCTGGAGGCGCGCCGCTGGCGGGACGCGGCCACGACGGCGAAGGACGGGGCGGTCGATGCCGGCGCCGAGGGCCTGCGGGTGGCGCGCCGTGTCGGCGGCGGCGCGCGCGGCCGCGCGAAGTCGGCCACCGGCAGGGCGTCGAAGGGCATCGCCGAACGCGCCCGCCGGCTGCGCGACGACGACCGCTAGGCGGTCAGCAGGCTCGGCACGCGACGCGCCGGATCCGTATGGTGGCGCCGTGCTGCGCCGAGCCACGAGCTCATCGATCGTCGTAGCAATTCTGTGCGTCGTCGCGCTGGCGGCGATCGCTGCGGCACCGGCACAGGGCGCCGAGCCGCGCGGGACCTGGGGCGTCGGCGTCTTCGACAACGACGGAGCTCTCGACCTGCGCGCCGACTTCCGCGAGCTGGTCGCGGCGGGCGCCACCCCGGACGAGGCGACCGACCGCCTCATCGCCGAAAACGAGCTGAGCCGGCCGCCCGACCGCTACGAAGGCCTGGATTGGCTGGGCCTGGCGGTCACGCAGTGGCGGCTGGGCCGCGTCGTCGACCATGTCCGGGACACCGCGCTGCGGGTCATCGAGCGCGAGCTCGCGCGCCCGCTGTTCCGCGGCCCGGATCGCCGCCGGCGCGCCGCCGTGCTGATGCGGACCCGCGAGCAGCTCACCTCCCCCGCCCCGGCGCCCCGACCTGTGCGCCTGGCGCCCGTGGCCGAGTCGCCGTTCCGCCCCGGTGACATGCTGCGGTACACGATGGCCTCGGGCCGGCAGGTCGCCTTCTGGGCGATGTACGAGACGCGCTACCAGGGCTATGCCACGCTGACCGTCGACACGGTGTTCCGCCTCCACGCGATCGGCGATCCCGAGCTGCCGCCCTTGGAAGTGCTCGCACAGCAGGCATCGCTCGTCTCGGGGTCCCCGGGGTGGCGGAGGCCCCTCCAAATTCACTTCGACCTCCCCCAGAACGCCACCGGACCGGCGTGGACGGTCATCGGCAACGTGCCGTTCCCCGACCCCGACGACGGGCGCACCGGAGACTTTCGCTTCCTCGGGATCGAGCAGGGACGGCTCCCCCGCGTGGCGGAGCTCCAGCTCGAGGACTGGCTCTCGCAGGCGCGCCGCCCGACGCCGTGACCCCGGCGCCCTGGACTCCCGACGAGGCGAGCTTCTTCCGCCCCACCGGCGAGGGCGGGGTACGCGAGCGTCCTCGTGGATCGCGGTTCCCGAACGGCCGTCCGCGCTGAAGCCGTTCTTCGTCCGCCGTGCTCAGCTCGGTGAGCGCCTGCGCACCGACCACTTCTCACGCAGTCTCCGCACAGCCCACCCCTAGCCGGGCGGTCCCACCTCGTGCCTCTGCTGACTCTCAACGGCGTGCGTCGCAGCGGTCTCATCGGTGTGCTTCCCTACGCGTGCTGGTTGTGGGACGACAGCCGGGTGGAACGGCTCCGACAGTTCGCCGACAAGCGCGGCGCGCGCGTTGTCCGTCAACTCGACGAAGCCGTCGTCGAGCCTGAGGCCTCGGGCAGGATCAGGAGGCGCCTGCGACGGTTCGGGTCGAACTTGACCTCAAGCTCGCCGCCGACCCGCAGCGCCCTCGACGGCATCTCCGCCCTCGCCCTGAATGGGCGCTCGTTGTCTGGCCGCACCTCCAAGACCACGTCCGGGGGTACCAACGCCTTCACCGTGGCCGGCGCCGGACGTCCATAGATCGTGA
>DATCMN010000146.1:0-3296 GCA_036563405.1 Naasia sp.
ATCCCCTGTTCCGGAGCACCTTCGCGCGCCTGGTGACGCACTTCTGGAGCAACGCGGCCTTCCGCGGCCCGACCGAGCTGCTCGACAGGGTCGCCGCCATCTCGCACCTGCCGGCGGCCTTTCTCCACGGCCGGCACGACATCTCCAGCCCGCTCGCAATCCCGTGGCAGCTGCACCGGAACTGGCCCGGATCGACTCTCACGGTCGTCGACGCGGGCCACGGCACCGGCATGGACGCCGAGGTCCGCGCCGCGGTCGATGCCATGCCCGACCAGCGCGGGTAGTGCGGACAGATCGCGGCCGTACGCGGGGGTGCGGAGGTCCGCGCGACCCGCGTGGGAAAGCAGGGGGAAGGCTAGCCGACTCGCCCTGATCGGAGTCTGCGAGTGGTTTCGGATGTTTCGATCCGGTGAATTCTGGAAGTCGGCGCATCACGGCCGGGCCAGGTGGCGGGCCGGAGAAGCCCGGAATCGCGCGGATCCGACCGCCCAGCGCGCGCGAGGATCCCTCGACAACCATGCTCCTGTCAAGCCCAACCCCGCGTGGAGCGCAGCGCTTAGCGTCGCTCTCGCCCCACCGTCCTCGTGCAGGGCCTGCCCAGCAGGCTCCGCCGAGGGCCGGCCGAAACCCCCTCGGCCCCCTGGTCGCCGCAGCAGCCGACACCCCGGCTCGGCGACCCTTCGCTGTGCCGGTACACCCTCCCTGCCCCTGGAGAACCCGATGCACAGTCCTGCCCGCACGCCCCACCGTCAGAACGAGGTCGGTGACGTCGTGGTGCCTCAGGCACTCGGCGAAGTCGTCGCCCTCCCCCGCCTGTGGGACTTCGACATGACCGCGATCGGCTCGACCGGCTGCGTCCTGACTACGGCCGACGGCCTCCGCGCGGACATCCGGTTCGAGGAGGACACCGCCGTCGTGGAGGGCGTGATCGTCGTCGAACCCCTGGCCGTCCCGCGGGCGGTCCGCGCGTGAGCCGGGAACTGGAGCTCGTCGTCGTCGGCGGAGGGATCGCCGGAACCATGGCGGTCCTCGTCGCGGCATCGCGCGGCATCGACGTCGGCTGGATCGCCGACGACCTCGGACCCGAGGACCAGTCGGCGCACTGGCACGGGCACCTGCACCGCGGCCGGCTCTACGACCCGGTCCGCGAGCGGGAGCTGATCGAGGAGCTCGAAGGCAACGCGCGCTTCTGGTGGAGCGATGCCGTCGCCCCGTTCCACACACCCACCCCGACCCTCGCCGTCGGACCGGACGACGACTGGGCCGACGCCTACCGGCGACGGCTGGGCAGCGGCGCCCGGCCCGTCGCCCACCCCGGCTACCTCCAGGACGACGTGCGAGCGGTCGGCACCGACGAGGCGATCCTCGACGGTCCCGCCTTCCTCGGCTCGGCCCGCCGTCTCGCCGCCGGCGAGGCCACCACCGTGCGCGGCCGCTGCACCCGGGTCCGGGGGCGCTCCGGCCGGTGGCGCCTCGACTGGACCAACCCTGCCGGTGCCCGCGGAGAGCTCGCCGCCCGCCGCGTGATCGTGGCGACCGGAACCGCGTCCGCTCAGCTCGTGCCCGGCGACGTGCGTCTCGACAGGACCCTCGACTCCCGGCTCAGCCGGATGCTCGTGCTGCGCGGCGACCTCCCGGCCGCGGCGGCGATCGTGCCCTCGCGCTCCGCGGGCGGACTCTTCTTCGCCTCCCGCGAGACCGGTCGCCCCGGCGACCGAGTGTGGCTGGTCTCGGACGGGTTCTCATCCCCCGGTGACCTCCCGGTCGGTGCCCTCACGGACGGCTGGTGGGCGTGCTCGGTGGTGGAGCGCCTCACCGGGTTCCTCCGAGAGGAGGCGCTCGACGGCCTCGGAATCGGGGCCTACCGCGCACCCAAGTCCCGGCTGCAGTCGAGCCCCACGCAGGTGCCAGCCGAGGGCTACGCCCTCGGCGGGAACGGCACCTTCGCCTGCCTCACCCCGTCGAAGTGGACCAGCTCGCCCACCTCCGCGGCATCCGCCGTCGCCGCCCTGCTGCCCGAACGGCGGGCGATGCCCGACACGCTCGACGCGATGGCCGACCTCCTCGCGTCCTTCCCCGCTCCCGCCGGTGTGCCGCTGCGGGAGACGTGGGAGTCCGTCGACACGAGGACGCCCCTCGCCGGCCTGCTCCCTCACAGCACGTCGTCCCTCCGGGCCGCGGCGGGCCTGTTCGCCGACGCCGCGCGCCGTCCCACGGCGGCGGCCGCGGCGGACGAGCGGGTGGTCGCATGAACCGCACCCGGCGAAGACCCCCCGGCCCCCGCTGAGACGCTTCCTCCCCGATCCCGTCCCCTCAGTCGCCGACGCAGCCGACGCCCCCGAGCACTCCCCCGGCGCCACCCAGCCGCACGACCTGAGAGAGACACATGTCCCCGATTTCCCCCAGCGACCGGCTTCCCGGAGCACCGCGCTACCGGCGCGGCATCGCCCGCCCCCGCCGCGAACGAGCCGTCCTCTCGACCGAGCACGTCACCCGGGTGTCCGCCGCGGAGTCGCGGGTCCACTCGCCGGTGATGATCCTGCTGGTCCTGATCGCGACCCTCGGAATCCTCTTCTACGCGCAGTTCCTGCTGAATCCCGCCAACCGCGGCGACCTGCTGCCGTACGCGATGGTCATCGCGGCCGAGGCGATCCTCGTCCTGCAGGCCCTGTTCGCGATGTGGACGATCCTCTCGGGCGGCGCCGACCCCCGTGACTTCGCCTTCCACCACACCCAGGACACCCTCTACGACAAGAAGACGATCGACCGTGACGGCCTGCGCGGCTCTCCGCACCTCTGGCCGATGCTGATCGCGGGCAAGCGGATCACTGTCGACGTGCTGATCACGGCCTACGGCGAAGACCCCGCGAAGGTGGAGGCCACCGTTCGAGCGGCGATCGCGATGCAGGGCGAGCACCGCACCTGGATCCTCGACGACGGGGGCAGCGACGAGCTCAAGGAGATCGCCGACCGCCTGCATGTCCGCTACGTGCGCCGCATGACGAACAACGGCGCGAAGGCCGGCAACGTGAACCACGGTCTGTCGATCGCGAAGGGCGACTTCTTCGTGATCCTCGACGCCGACTTCGTACCGAGGCCTGAGTTCCTCCACGAGACCGTGCCGTTCTTCGTCGACGAGCGTGTCGCCTTCGTGCAGACGCCGCAGACCTACGGCAACCTGGTCAGCCTCGTCGCCAAGGGCGCCGGCTACATGCAGGCGGTGTTCTACCGCTTCATCCAGCCGGGCCGGAACCGCTTCAACGCGGCGTTCTGCGTCGGCACCAACGTCGTCTACC
>DATCMN010000151.1:0-5683 GCA_036563405.1 Naasia sp.
CATGGAGATGTGCATCTTCGACCCCGCCTTCAGCCGCCTCCCGCAGGCGGTGGCGGACGGACTCGTGACCGAGGACGTGATCGATGAGGCGACGCGGCGGGTGCTGACCGCGAAGTTCCGCCTCGGCCTGTTCGAGAAGCCCTATGTCGACGAGGCCGCCGAGGCTGCAACCCTCGGCGCTTCAGCCCACCGGGACGCGGCGCGTGATGCTGCGGAGCGGACGATCGTCCTGCTCAAGAACGAGGCGGCCCTCCTGCCGCTCGCCCCGGAAGCTCTCAGCAGCGTGGCGGTGATCGGCCAGCTCGCGGACAGCAAGCGCGACACCCTGGGGCCGTGGGTGTTCGCGCACGACACATCGGAGACCGTGACGATCCTCGAGGGACTCCGCGCGCGGCTGGGCGACAGTGTCCGAGTCGAGCACGCGACGGGCGCGGGCATCGTCGAGCGGGCGGTCCCGTCCCAGTTCGATCGCGTGGACCCGACTGTCGCAGCGACGCCGGCCGACTACGACCACGACGCGGAGATCGAGCGAGCCGTCGAACTCGCACGAGGGGCCGACGTAGCCCTGGTCGTCGTCGGTCAGCGCCAGAACCAGATCGGGGAAGCGGCCTCATCGGGCACTCTCGACCTGCCCGGTCGTCAGCTGGAGCAGCTGCAGCGGATCGTCGCGACCGGCACACCCGTCGTCCTCGTGGTGATGTCGGGCAGGCCGCTCGACCTCCGTTGGGCGGACGAGAACGTTCCGGCTATCGTGCAGGCCTGGTACCCCGGAACCCGCGGTGGGGATGCGGTGGCGTCGGTGCTCGTCGGCGACGTGACCCCGGCCGGCAAGCTTCCCTTCACCTGGCCCCGCCACGTCGGCCAGGTCCCGATGGTCTACTCCCACTACCGGACCTTCGCCCCCGGCGATCAAGGCACCCGGTATTTCGAGGAGGCCAGCACCCCCCTCTACCCGTTCGGCCACGGTCTGTCCTATGCACAGTTCGAGTACGCCGACCTGCGACTCGACCGCGAGGAGATCTCCGTCGGCGAGAGCGTGCAGGTGAGCGTCGACGTCACCAACCGGTCGGAGCGCGACGCCGACGAGGTGGTCCAGCTCTACATTCACCAGCGGTACGGCACGTCCGCTCGCCCTGTCCGCGAACTGAAGGGCTTCGACCGGGTGACGGTGGCAGCGGGGGAGACCCGGACTGTCACCTTCACGCTCGGGTCGGACCAGCTCCGCTACTGGAGCGCGGTTCCCCACGGGTTCATCCAGGACGCGACGGTTCTCGACGTCTTCGTCGGCGGCAGCTCGTCCGCAGAGCTCGCCACCCAGCTCTCCGTCACCGAGTAGGCGAGGAGCTGTAACCGTGCATGCCACCAGACTGCGTACCGAGTACCTGGCCGAGCCACTCGGTCTCGGCGCCAGGAGACCTCGCTTCTATTGGAACTGCGCGGACGGCTCGGAGCAGACGGCGTACCGAGTGCAGGCAGCCGTAGCAGGGAGGAGCGTGTGGGACAGCGGCAGGGTCGAATCATCGCGGATGACCCACATCGAGTACGACGGGGCGCCGCTGCGCAGCAGGGACCGGGTGGACTGGTCCGTCACCCTCTGGGACGGGAACGGCACCGAAGGGCGGCCGCAGACCAGCTGGTTCGAGATGGGGCTGCTCGAACCGAGCGACTGGACGGCTCGGTGGATCTCCGGGGCGTACACGCCGAAGCGGAATCGGCGATACCCGGTCGACTGCTTCCGTCGCGATTTCGCACTGCCGGGACCGGTCGCCCGTGCCCGGCTCCACATCGCGGCCTGCGGCCTCTATGAGGCACGGATCAACGGCCGACGCGTCGGAGATGTGGCCCTCGCACCAGGCAGCACCGACTATCGCCACCGCATCCACTACCAGACCTACGACGTGCTGCCGCTGCTCGCCGACGTCAACTCGCTCGAGATCCAACTTGCCGATGGCTGGTATCGGGGCTCGCTCGGCGCGTTCGGCCCCGTGAACGTCTTCGGGCGGCAGACGAAGCTCCTCGCCCAGCTCGAGCTGACCCACGAGGACGGAAGCGTCACGACGATCGGCAGCGGCGACACGTTCCGCTGGAGCAACGACGGTCCTCTCCGGTTCGCCGACCTGCAGGACGGCGAAGCGTACGACGCCCGGCTCGCGCCGAGCTTTCGCGGGCGCGCCAAGGTCGTGACGGAGAAGCTGACGCCTACGGCCGCCGACAACGTCGTCGCCCGGGAGAAGGAGATCCTGACGCCGCAGCTTCTCACCACGCCGAGCGGCAAGCGCGTGCTCGACTTCGGGCAGAACATCGCCGGCTTCCTCGGGTTCGACGTAGAAGGCGAACCGGGTCAGCGCATCACCCTCCGGCTCGGGGAGATCCTCGACGAGCACGGCGAGTTCACCCAGGCCAACTTCCAGGAGCACAAGCCGGTCAAGGAGCCGGGCAGACTCACCTCGATCCTCCTCGTGACGGGTCAGGCCAAGCGCATCCGCGGGAAGCTGGAGCCGACGCCCCAGCAGGAGATCACCTTCACCTGCAGCGGCGGACCCGACTCCTACCGGACGACCTTCGCGGTCTTCGGCTTCCGGTACGTCCTCGTCGACACCGATCTGCCGATCGACCCCACCGCCTTCCGAGCCGTCGCCGTGTACTCCGACATGGAGCAGACAGGGGACTTCACCTGCTCGAACGACGAGGTCAACCGGCTCGTCGAGAACACCCGCTGGAGCATGAAGGGCAACTTCCTCGACGTCCCGACCGACTGCCCGACCCGGGAGCGTCTCGGCTGGACCGGGGACGCCCAGGTGTTCTTCGACACCGCCGCGGACCTCATGGACGTCGCCGCCTTCTACCGCAAGTGGCTCCGCGACCTCCAGGACAGCCAGCTGAAGAGCGGCAAGCTGTCCGCTGTCGCCCCCTACAGCGGTCTCGCCATGGTCTACGACTCCACCGGCGGCACTGTCGGCTGGGGGGACGCGTCGATCCTCGTTCCCTACCGGCACTGGAAGCGGTACGGCGACGACCGCATACTCCGCGAGTTCTACGGCATGATGCGCGGCTACGCGATGTTCATGATCGGCAACACCGGCCACAAGGACCGCCGTCGAGCGAAGGCGAACCCCCACAACGCCTACGTCTACGAGAAGGGCGTGCAGCTCGGCGAATGGCTGGAGCCGGAGGAGTTCCGCGACCCGGTGGGCGTGCGCGTGAAGGTCCTGCACACGGAGGTCGCGACGGCCTATCTCTCCTTCACCATGCGCCACCTGGCCGAGATCGCCGAGCACCTCGGCGAGACGAGCGACGCAGCCATGTTCGACGAGTACGCGCAGGGCGCCAAGCGGGCCTACGCGCACCTCTTCCTCGCCGACGGTGCCATCGACACCGACCGCCAGGCGAAGCTCGTGCGGCCCCTCGCCCTCGGCCTGGTCGAGGGCGACATCAGGAAGCGCATCGAGGAGCGGCTCGTGGACGCCCTGGAGCGGCGCGGCCACCGGATCGGCACAGGCTTCCTCTCCACGCCCTTCGTCCTTCCCGTCCTGACCGACGCCGGCCACGCCGACGTCGCCTACAAGGTCCTGCAGAACCCCGAGTCCCCGAGCTGGATCGCCGAGGTGCGAGCGGGCGCCACGACGATCTGGGAGGACTGGGAGGGCAAGCTCAGCCAGAACCACTACTCGCCCGGCGCGGTCTGCCACTGGCTCTTCGACACTGTCGCGGGCATCCGCGTGGCGGGCGAGAACCACTTCCTGGTGGCTCCTGTCCCCGGCGGTGGTCTCACCTCCGCCGCCGCGCGTCACGCGAGCATCTACGGCGAGGTCACCAGCCGCTGGGAGGCCACCGGCGACGGCATCCGACTCGACGTGGTCATCCCGCCGAACTGCTCCGCCGACGTCCGCCTTCCCGATGGGCGGCGCACGACGGTGACCGCCGGGTCGCACAGCTTCGAGCTGGTCGACGGCCGACTCCCGGCGATCCGATGAGTTCCCCCTCCAGCACGAAGGAGCAGTCATGCCCGAGACCCTCTTCCACGACGGCTGGACCGTGCAGCGCTCCGAGGGTGAACCGGAGGAGGTGACGCTGCCGCACGACGCCATGATCGGCGAGCAGCGCGTGCCCGGCGGCGGGTCCGACAGGCACGGGGCGTTCTTCCCGGGCGGTCGCTACCGCTACAGCAAGCACTGGACGGCTCCCGCCGATGTCGAGCACCGTCGGATCAGCCTGTTCTTCGAGGGCGTGTACGGGGCGGCCTCCGTCCGGGTGGACGGTGCCGAGGTGGGCGCGAACGCCAGCGGCTACCGCGAGTTCGAAGTCGTCCTGAGCGGCGCGCTGCAGGCAGGCCGGAAGCACCTCATCGAGGTGGACGTAGACAACACCTCCGTGCCGAACAGCCGCTGGTACACGGGCTCCGGCATCTACCGGCCCGTCTGGCTGCGCAACCTGCCGCGGCACCACCTCGACAGGGCGGGACTGGTGATCCGCACGGCGTCGCTCGGCAGCAGCGCCATCCTCGAGGTCGCCGCGCCCGTCCGGGGTGACCACGTCGATGGGCTGCAGGTCACCGTGACTCTCGCCGATGCCGGGCAGGTCGCGGCGGAGACCGCGAGCTCGGTCGCCGCCGGCGAAGCCCGCCTCCTCCTCGACGTCCCCCGCCCGAGGCTGTGGTCCTCTGCCAGCCCGCAGCTCTATACCGTGACAGTCGCACTCACGGATGCGTCGGGCACGGTGCTCGATCGAATCGAGCAACGGATCGGCATCCGGACCCTCGAGGTGGACTCGCGGCGCGGCTTGCGCGTCAACGGGCAGACGGTCCTGCTGCAGGGCGCGTGCGTGCACCACGACAACGGCATCCTCGGTGCGGCGACCTTCGCCGCCGCCGAGCACCGGCGAGCCCGGATCCTCAAGCAGAACGGCTTCAACGCCGTCCGCAGCTCCCACAACCCGCTCTCGCGCGCCTTCCTCGACGCGTGCGACGAGCTCGGCCTCTACGTGATCGATGAGACCACCGACTACTGGCGGCAGCGGAAGTCCCTGCACGACCTGTCCTCCCGCTTCGATGAGCTGTGGCAGGGCGACCTGCGCTCCATGATCGAGAAGGACCGGAACCGGCCCTCCGTGATCATGTACGCGATCGGCAACGAGATCCCGGACACCGCCACCCCGGCCGGGGTGGAGACCGCCCGCGAGCTCAGCCGGTTCTCCGCCGCACTGGACCCGACCCGGCCGACCACGCTCGCGGTGAACATGATGGTCAATCTGATGGCGAGCCGCGGCCGGGACCTCTTCGAGAACACCGCGGGCGGGGCTGACGCGGCGGAGGAGAAGGCGGACGCCAGCACCGCCGCGAACGTGATGGCGGACAAGCTCGGCTCCGTCATGAACCTCGTCAGCCGGCTGCCGGCAGCCGACAAGGCATCGAAGGAGGCGTTCGCCGCGGTCGACGTCGCCGGCTACAACTACGCGTTCGGCCGGTACGCGGGGGACCGGAAGCGATACCCGGACCGGGTGATCCTCGGGACGGAGTCGATGGCGGGGGATCTGCCGAAGATCTGGCGACAGGTCGAGCGGATCCCCGGAGTGATCGGCGACTTCATGTGGACAGGCTGGGACTACCTCGGCGAGGTGGGCATCGGCACCTGGACCTACGGCGACGACAAGCCCGGCCTCGCTAAGCAGTATCCGCACCTCGTGG
>DATCMN010000155.1:0-6659 GCA_036563405.1 Naasia sp.
ACCGGCGACCCCGACGCCGACCAGCTGCTGTCCACCGATCCGCTCGCCCTGCTCATCGGCATGCTGCTCGACCAGCAGATCGCCATGGAGACCGCGTTCGCCGGTCCCGCGAAGCTCAACGAACGGCTGGGGGGCTTCGACGCGGCCCGCCTCGCCGCCGACAGCGAAGAGCATCTGACCGAGGTCTTCCGCACCCCGCCCGCCGTGCACCGATTCCCCGGATCGATGGCGACGCGGACCCAGGCGCTCTGCCAGGCGCTCGTCGACGACTGGGACGGCGACGCCGCCGCGATCTGGACGCGCGACGACCCCGATGGGGCCGAGATCCTCAAGCGGCTGAAGGCGCTGCCCGGATTCGGCGACCAGAAGGCGAAGATCTTCCTCGCCCTGCTCGGCAAGCAGTACGGCGTGGACGCGCCCGGCTGGCAGGAGGCATCCGCCCCCTACGGTGAGGAGGGCAGCTACAAGTCGGTCGCCGACATCGTCGACCCGGACTCGCTCACGCGTGTCCGCGAGTTCAAGCGGGCCGCCAAGGCCGCCGCGAAGGGAGCGTGACCGAGATGGCAGGAGCGAAGCCCGCCGCCACCGCCGCGAAGGCAGGCAGTGGCGGCCGTGGAGGAAAGGGAGGCGCAGTGGCCGCCATCCTCAGCATCGTGCTGATCGTCGTGCGGGTGATCGCGAAGGCCCGCTATCGCAACACGGTGATGCGGCGGTACTTCAAGAAGGGCTACCGCTAGCCGCGGGCGCCACCACGGACTGGTCGGCGGGGATGCCGACATCCCGGCTGACCGCGGAGCTGCTGCGCCGGCTGGCCCACTCCCGGAAGTCGGTGAACACGATCGGCAGGCCGCGGGCGACCGTCAGGTTCAGAGAGTCCATCGCCTGCAGGTGCACGTGCGGCTGCGTCGAGTTGCCGGAATTGCCGCATCGGCCGAGCTCCTCCCCGACGTGCAGGGCCTGTCCCGGGACGACGGCGATGGAACCCCGCTGCAGGTGGACGAGCGCGACGTAGACCGAGTCGGCGACCTGGAGGATCACCGAGTTGCCCGCCACGGCGGCGACTCCCTGTCGGACCCGCGCAGCCTGGGTGAGCGCGTAGGGGACCAGGGCGAGAGGGGAGCGCCGCGCCGGGTGGTCAGGTTCCCCGTCGTGGACCGCCACCACCACACCGGCGACCGGGGCGAGGATCGGGCGGCCGAACGCGAAGAAGCGCTGGGGCGACTCGGTGGCGAGGAGAGTGCGTCCGTCACGGGCAGGAGCGGTCCGCCCGCGCTCGTCGACGGCCACGAAGTCGATGGCGTACCGCTCGCCGTAGACGTCCACGCCGTGGCTCGGCACCCGCCGGGCAGGGCTGTTCTGCACCAGCCACCGCCCGGTGAACGGCAGGGCGAGCCGGACGGGAGCCGCTTCCGGGTCCCCGCCCGCTGCATCCCTCGGCCGCGCTGCCATGCGGCGAGCCTAGGGACGCGGAGCGGCCAGGGATAGCCGCGGATCGAGCGACGTGCGGGCGACGCGGGGCGGGTCAGCGGTCGGACGCGTCGGTGCGAGCCTTGCCCGCGAGCTTGGCGACGAAGTACAGGACCACGCCGACGGCCAGGAGGATCGCCGCGAACAGCCACACCTGCCATTCCTGCTGGCTGAGCAGCAGCAGGCAGGAGAGGATGCCGAGCACCGGGACGAACGTCCACACGCGGAAGTGGTCGTGGTCGACAGTGTCGCGACGCAGGACGAGGACCGCCACGTTGGCGCTGAGGAAGACGAGCAGCAGCAGGAAGACGACCGTCTGCGCGAGCGTCGACAGGTCGCCGATGAGGGTGAGGATCATCGCGACGACCGTGGTGGCGACGATCGCCACCCACGGCGTCCGCCGCTTCGGCAGCACTCGGCCGAGGACGCGCGGCAGGAGGCCCTGCTCCGCCATGCCGTATGCGAGACGGCTGGACATGATCATGGTCAGCAGCGCCCCGTTGGCGACGGCGATGAGCGCGATCAGGCTGAACAGCACGTCCGGGATGGGCACGCCGGTCGCCTGCACCACGTCCAGGAGCGGACCGCTGGAGTCGGCGAGCTCGTCCGCCGGCAGCGCGATCGAACTGCCGAGCCCGATCAGCAGGTAGACCACGCCCGCGGTGATCAGGGAGCCGAACAGCGCCTTCGGGTACACCTTCGACGGGTTCGCCACCTCCTCGGCGACGTTCGCGCTCGTCTCGAAGCCGACGAACGAGTAGTAGGCGATGATCGCCGCGCCGAGCGTCGCGATGAACGGGTTCGTGTCCGCCGGGAACTGGCCGACCCGGCTCAGGTCGCCGCCGCCGGCCGAGATCATCACGGCGACGGCGACGATCACCAGCACGAGGCCACTGACCTCGATCACGGTCATCACCATGTTCCCGCGCATCGACTCCTTGATGCCGCGTGCGTTGATCAGGGCGACGAGGACGAGGAAGGCGAGCGCGACGGGCGCGGCCGGCACGTCGACGAAGGTCGCGAAGTAGTCGCCCGCGAAGGCGAGGGAGAGGCCTGCGGCGGACACGAGTCCGGCGGCGAGCATCGAGAAGCCGACGAGGAACGAGAGGATCGGCACCTTGAAGGCGCGCTCCGCGAAGATCGCTGCGCCACCTGCCTGGGGGTACTTGGTGACCAACTCCGCGTACGACCCCGCCGTGAGCAGCGCAAGGAGGAGGGCGAGGACCATCGGTGCCCAGATGGCCCCGCCCGCCTCCGCGGACAGCACGCCGACGAGGGCGTAGACGCCCGCGCCGAGGACGTCGCCCAGGATGAACAGGAACAGCAGCGGCCCGGTGATGCCTTGGCGGAGCTTGGAGGTGGGTGCCTCACCCGCTGCCGTGTCCTGTGTCATTGCGCTCCTCCGATCGGACCCGGCAACGCTACGCGCGCGATCGGCGCTCGCCCCAATCCCGGATGCGGCCTTGCCAGAGACCCGGCCCAGGCGTTAGCGCAGGCCGCCCCCTGCCCTCAACAGGCTGTCTTGCCTCCAACAGGCCGGATTGGCCGTCCCCAGCCTGTTGACGGGAAGACGGCCTGTTGAGGGAAGGGCCAAGGGGCTAGTCGGCGACCTCGATGTTGTACGAGCGGATCTCGTCGAGCAGGCCGTCGCGGAACTCGTAGATGTCGCAGGAGGCCACGACGGTGCGGAGTCCGCCCTCAGCCGTGTACTCGACCTCCGTCTCCACGATCACGGTGTCGCCCGCGACGAAGCTGCGGAGGTTGCGGAAGATGCTCGCGGTGTTGGCGAGCTCGGCGGCCGTCGCCTCGAGCAGGGCGACGACGGCGTCGCGGCCCTCGATCGGCGCTTCGCCGACGAGAGTCCAGACGACGTCCTCGCCGAGGGCGGGTCGAGCGGTCTCGAAGTCGTGCCCGGAGATCGCGCGGGCGACCTCCTCGTTCGTCGCAGCCATGGGGACACTGTTCCACCTCCCGGTCGGTGCGCGCACCGGGTTGCGGAGGGAGCGCGCCAGAATGGTCGCTGCGAGCGTCGAGGAGGACGGATGGCGGAACCCGTGACGGGCGCACGGAAGGCGGCGCGGGAGGCGGCGAGAGCCATGGTCCTCGATCGGTTCCGCTGGGTGGACGGCCACGCCGACATCTGGCCGGTGCTGGGGGACGCAGCAGCGCTGCGCGCCGTGGTCCTCGCGCTCGCCGCTCCCTTCCGCGACTCCCGTGTCGACGTGATCGCCGCGATCGAGGCGCGGGCGTTCCTGCTGGCCGGCGCTGTCGCGATTGAGCTGGGCACCGGCGTGGCGGCGATCCGGAAGGACGGCTCCTCCCTGCGGGGCGAGCTCGTGAGGGCTACGGCGGAACCGGACTACCTGGGGCGGACGCACACGCTGGTGGCGGCGCGGGAGTCGCTTCCCGCCGGCGCGCGAGTGCTGCTCGTGGACGACTGGATCGAACTCGGCGCGCAGGCGCGGGCCGCCGGGTCGATAGTCGAGGAGTGCGGTGCCGTGCTGGCCGGGGTGTCGGTGATCGTCGACCAGAGCACTCCGCCGACGGGTCTGCCGCCGATCGAGTCCGTCGTCAGCGGCGACGAGCTGGAGCGGCTGCCGGGCGGTGCCCTGGCGCCGTCCGACCAGGATCCCGGCGCTGACGCGGGGCAGGCGGGCCGGCATGTGAAGCCGCGCCAGCGGCGGCGTCGCTACTAGTCCCCTCCGAGAGCGGTCGCCACGCGGGGATCACGGGCAGGCGCCCGGCTCCCACACGCCGCGGTCCGCCTCACGCGCCTCGGCGACCGCGGCATCGACGTCCGGACGGAAGCGATCGTTCGGCGCGAAGGTGACCGGGTAGGCGAGGCCGGCGCGGGCGATCTCGACGCTCGCGTTCCTGCCGTCCGCCGTGTAGACGGCGGCGAGCAGCCTGTCGTACTGGTCGGTGCGCTCGGTGTCGAAGACGAGTGTCACCCGGGAGCCCTCGGGGAGCAGCTCGGCGGTGAAGTCGGACGCCTCGGGTCCGAGGCACTCGACGGGCTGATCCTCCGCCACGGATTCGGGGGTGTCGATGTTGAGCAACCGGAGTCGCTCCCGCCGCCCGTCTAACAGGACGATCACGGTGTCGCCGTCCACGACCCGGTCGATCTCCGCCGCGGTGCCGGCCGGCACACCGTCGGGTCGGGCCCCCGGCTCGACGGGCGCGGCGGGATCGGCGGGGGAGGTGCCCGGCATCCCCAGCCCGGACATCAGGTAGACCGCGACGGCGATTACGGCGACGACCGCGACGGCGAGCACGCCGACGGCGGCTCTGCCCCGACCTCCGCTGCGCATCCGTCCATTCTCCGGTCGAACCGGGGGCGGTCCGAATGTGTGCCGGGAATCCGCGAGGATCGGAGGAGGAGCAGCACGGGGGAGGAGCCGACGATGCGGACAGCGGTGGTGGGCGCGGGAGCGTGGGGACTGCCGGCGGCGGCGCAGCTCGCGCAGCGCGGGCACGCGGTGCTGCTGATCGATCGGTACGGGCCCGCGAACCCTCGGTCGTCGTCCGGCGGGCCGACCCGCATCTGGCGGCTCGCGCACCCGGATGCGATCCGGGTCCGACTCGCCCGCCACTCGGTCGCCGCCATGGAGCGACTGCAGGAGCGCAGCGGGCGCACGGTCTTCCTGCGGCGCGGGATCCTCTGGCGGGACACCCTCTCCCTGCCGCTTGTCGCGACCGCGCTCGAGGCTGAGGGAGTCGAGTTCGAGCACGTGCCTGCCGGAGAGGTCGGGCGCTTCTTCCCGGGGCTCACGCCGGACGAGCGGGACGCGATCTGGCAGCCGGAGGCGGGCATCGTCCTGGCTGAGGAGTCGATGCGCGCCCAACTGCGGCTGTTCGAGGCCGCGGGCGGCCGGTCCGCGTTCGGTCGCAGCGTGGCCGGCGTCGAGCAGCTGCCGGCCGGCGGCGCCCGGCTCCGCTTCGACGATGGCGGCATGGAGGAGTTCGACCGGGTCGTGCTCGGGCCGGGACCGGAGGCGCAGTCGCTGCTGGCGACCCTCGGCATCCGGCTGCCGCTGCGTCCGCAGCTCGAGCAGGTGGCGCATTTCGGCGATCCGCGCCGGCCGGAGGTCACCGACGACCTGCCCTGCCTCTTCGATGGCCCGACCGACACCGACACCGGCACCGAGCCGGGCGTCTACGCGATGCCGACGCCGGGGCTCGGCTACAAGATCGGCATCGACAGCCCCGTCCGCCCCTACCACCCCGCCGACGCGGACCGCGCGCCGAGCCCGCAGCGGATGGCGGAAGCGCGAGCGCGCGTGCGCCGCGACCTGACCGCCGTCCCGCCGACCCTCCTCGACGCCCAGGTGTGCTCGTGGACGGAGTCGCCCGATGGTCGGTTCGTGATCGACACCGTCGGCGACGTGGTACTCGCGTGCGGCGACAGCGGCGAGGGCTTCAAGTTCTCGGCGCTGATGGGGGAGATCCTGGCCGACCTCGCGGAGGGCACCGTCCCGGAGGCGGACGTGACGTCGTTCGGCCTCGCGCGGTTCGACGCCGACCTCGAGGACGATTTCGCCCCGCACATCCTGGGCCGGTGATCGCAGCGCGATGATCGCGGGTGCGATCATCGTGGCGGAGGGTCAGCCCGCGAGGGCGACCTGGTCCTGCTCGGTCTCGGTGTCGTCGTCACCGTCACGGTGGCCTTCGTCGGAACGGTCGTCGGGAGCGGCGTCCGGGCTTCCTCCGCCGGGCTGCACCGCCCCGGTCGACGCCGCTCCGGGGTCGAGGCGCCCGTCGGCGTCCCGTCCGGCGGAGGGTGGGCGGAACATGGCGCGGTAGGACCGGGCGGACGTGCCGACCAGCCGCTCGAAGTTGCGGCGGAGTGATTCGCTGGTGCCGAGGCCGACCATGGCGGCGATGTCCGCGATGCGGTGGTCGGTCTCTTCGAGCAGCGTCTTCGCCCGTTCGACGCGCTCCCGCGCGATCCAGTCGAACACGCTCATGCCGGTCTCCTGCCGGAAGCGGCGCACGAGGTTGCGCTCGCTCATGTGCTCGTGCTCGGCCAGTCGGGCGAGGGTCAGCGGCTCGGCGAGGTGCTGCCGCAGCCAGTCGAGCAGCGGACCCTCCGGCGCCTTCGTGCTCTCGCCGCGGATGCGGTCCTTCTGGAACTGCGCCTGGCCGCCCGCGCGGTGTGGGGCCGCGTTGAGCACGCGGCCGAGATCGTTCGC
>DATCMN010000124.1:0-7512 GCA_036563405.1 Naasia sp.
TGGAGCGGCCGAGCATCGTCGCGGAGCGATTGCCGAAGGCGCTCATCCACCGCAACGTTCACGGCGAGCGGGTGCACAGGCTGCTCGACGCCCTCGACCGCTGCTGGGCCCGGTCCGCGCCCTACGGGGAGTTCGGGGAGGTGCAGCGCTGGCTGCAGACCGTCGACCTGCTGCGCGAGGATCTGCCGGTCCTCGGCACCCGCAAGCGCTGGCGGCTGGGCGAGCTCACGGTGCCGTGGCAGGTCGTCTCACCACGGTGACGTCGGGTTGCCCGGTTCTGCTGCGATTCGGCCCCGGAACGGGACAGAACTGGGCGACTCGGTCTCATCGTGGGACGACTCGGTCAGGCGTCGACGACCGGGAGCAGCGCTCGCGCATCTTCCTCCGGCATGCCGGCCGCAGCGAGCAGGTCGACCACGAGCGGCCGGAGCAGGAGCAGGACGGCGGTGTCCGTCACCGGCTCGCCCGGCTCCGGATGCAGTCGGGAGGCGAGGACCCTGAGGCGATCCCGAGCACCGGTGGCCGCCGAGGCGTCCTCCAGCGCGGCCGCCAGGAGGGCGACCGCCGCCGACACCTCTCCGGTCAGCGCCGCCAAGCGGGGACGCGGGCGGCCGTCCCGGACGAGGTGGTCCGCGCGGCGTGCCACGATCCGCAGGCTGCGGCAGGCGAGATCCATGCCGCGGAGGATCCTCCGCTGGTCGACGAGGAGCGCCCGGCGGTGCCGCAGGAAGGGCGAGACGCGGGCGATCGCCACCGCGGACTCGAGGGAGGTGGCCCAGGCGTCGAGAACGGGCTGCGTGGTCCGGAGGCGGTCGAGAGCGCGCGCGGCGAGAGGCTCATCCGCCGTGCGGAGGGCAGCCGAGATGTCCACTCCGGCGTCGGTTGCTGCACTGAACACGCGGTGCGCCTCGCGGAGCACCTCCCGCACCGGGTCCCGTGGCACCAGGGCCGTGAAGAGGAGCGCCATGGCCCCGCCCACCAGGCCGTCGATGGCGCGGCCGAACTCTGCGCCGTTCGCGACGGGGAAGAGGGTGATGAGAGCCGACTGCACGCCCGCGGCGGCGGCGAAGCCGATGCTCGGGGACAGCAGCCGGGCGGCCGTGAACGTGACCACGAGGACCAGGAACAGCTGCCACCAGCCGCGCCCGATGCCGAGCAGCAGCAGATCGGCGAGCACTATCCCGAGGGTGATGCCGAGCGCGGTCTCCGCCACCCGGCTGGGCCGCGCATCGCGCGCGAATCCGAGCGCGGTGACCGCCACGGTGGACGCGAAGATCGGCGACTCGTGCCCGAGGACGTACCGGGCGACGACGTAGCCGGCGGTCGCGGCACCCGCGATCTGCAGGATCGCGGGAAGCGAGCCGCCGGTGCGCGCGACCGCCTCACGCACCCGCGTCCGGCGCCGCAGGTCGTCCGACGGGTCAGCGGGCACGGGCTCCCAGGCGCGGCAGACGCGGCACCTCGACGGCGTGGCCCGCGTCCGCCGGCACGATGACCTCCTGGGCAGCGGCGACCGACAGCCCGTCGACGAGGACCGCGAGCGGGGCGTCCGACGGCGCGGACCGCTTCACCACGGCGAGCGCGATCGGTCCCAGCTCGTAGTGCAGGGCGCTCGACGTGACTGCGCCGACCTCGCGGCCCGCGGAATCGACGACGGGAGCCCCGGCCGGCACCGCGATCCCCTCGGAGCCGTCGACGTTGAGCATCACGATGCGCCGCGGCGGCCGGCCCAGGTTGTGCACTTTCGCCACGGTCTCCTGACCGCGGTAGCAGCCCTTCGCGAGGTGCACCGCACTGCGCAGCCAGTCGACCTCGTGCGGGATCGTGCGCTCATCGGTGTCCGCTCCGAGGCGCGGGCGCCACGCGGCGATCCGCAGAGCCTCGGCAGCCAGCATCCCCGCGAGGCGCACCGTGCCCGACTCCCCGAGAGCCGCCAGCTCGCCGAGCGCGGCGACCGGCACGATGGTCTCGCTCCAGGTCCAGTCGGCAGCGGGGTGGGTGGCGGGAGCGGCGTAGCCGACGCCGCCGGGAGCGATCGCGCTCCACGAGTCGGACCACACCGCCGGCGGAGTGCCGACTGCTGTGGCCGGGGCCGTGCCGCCCAGGACGGCGAAGTCCGAAGACCGATCGGCGACTTCGACGCGGAGCATGAAGCGCATGCGGTCGAGGAACGCGGACAGGGATGCCGCCTCGTCCCGCTCCACGAGGAGCCACGCGGTCTCGCCGTCGTCCACCACGCGCAGGTCGTGCTCGACGCGGCCCTGCGGGTCGAGGAGCAGCGACTCGGCCGAGGCGCCGACGGGAAGCCCGAGGAGCCGCTGGCTGGTGAGCGAGTCGAGCCAGGACAGGCGGTCCGGACCGGTGACCGTGACCACGCCGCGCGGCAGCTGGACGAGGGCGTGGCCCTCGGCGAGCGCGCGCTGCTCCCCCAGTGGGTTGCCGTAGTGGGCGGGGACACCTGCGTCGCGGCCGGTGCCGTCGACAGCCCCGGGCAGCGCGAGGAGCGGGGATGGGTGGACGGCGGATGCGGCTGTCATGGTCCTCTCGCAGTCCTGGGGGACTTCCAGGCTACTCGCGCCCGCCGCGTTCCCGGTCCGGGGGCGGCACCGAGGCCGCTGCCTCGGCGATCCGCGCGACCGACTGCGCGAGGTGGGACAGTGCGGCCGGCGGCGCGAAGCCGAGGAAGAGGAAGCAATCGGTGGCCTCCAGCTCCAGCAGCACGGGTCCGCTGTCGCTGGGGAGGAGATCCACTCGCGCATAGGAGAGGGCGTGCCGGCCGCCCGGGCTCGCGTCCAGGGCCGCTTGCGCGATGCCGAGCTGCTCGGCTGTCGGCGTCACCGGCCGCACTGTGCTGAGCACGTCCGCGACGACCACGGGACGCCGGGTCCCGGTCGTGGTGAGGAGCGGTTCCCTGCGCATCGCGTGCGAGAACTCACCGCCCAGGAAGAGGAGGCTCGTCTCCCCCTCGCTCTCGATGCGCGCCTGGTAGGGCTGCACCATCGCCGTCCTGCCATGGGAGTGCAGGAGAGCGAGGAGTGCGTCGGCAGCGGGATCGCCGGGCCCGAAGCGCCCCGTGTCGGCGGCACTGCTGCTCACTGCAGGCTTGATCACGATCTCCCCGCGGTGGGGCGGCAGCGCGGCGCCCGGGGCGAGGAACTCCGTGGGCACGATGGGGACGCCCGCTGAACGGAGGTCCTCGAGATACCTCTTGTCGGTGTTCCAGCGCAGAACGTCACGCGGATTGGTGATGGATCGGGCGCGCCGGGCCCAGTCGAGGAACTCGTCACGCCGCAGCGGGTAGTCCCAGACGCTCCGCACCAGGACGCAGTCGAGACTCCCCCACTCCACCGCATCGTCGTCCCACAGCACCGGGGCCGCGTCGAGGCCCGCGTCGGCGAGGGCGCCGAGCAGCAGCGGCCCGTCCTCGTCGAGCGACGGCGCGAGAGAGGACGTCGCGACTCCTACCCGGGGATGCATGCGGGGAGCATGCCAGCGACCACCGACAGTGCGCCGAGTCGCCCGGTTCTCTCGCCTATCCGGCCCGGAACGCAGCAGAACCGGGCAACTCGCGGAGGAGGGCGGGTCAGTCGACGCGGGAGAGGCGGCCGGAGGCGTGGCTCCGCAGCTGCTGGCCCAGTGCGGCGATGTCCCAGGCCCAGAGGAGGTCGCCCTCGACGAGGCCGTAGATGCGGGTGGCGGCGGAGTAGTCCTTCGCGCCCTCGACACGCATGACCGCGTCGGTGCCGAGGTCGATCCTGCCGCCGCGCACCTCGCCGAGGTAGAGCTCGTTGACGCCTGTCGGATGCACGAGGGACACCTGGATGTCGAAGCCGTCCGAGTCGTTGCGCAGCGTCTCCACCGACTCGGCTGTCGAGAACGGCCGTGGACCGACGCCCGGGAGCATGCCAGGACCGGGGTCACCGGCGAGGAAGCCCCGGGACAGGCGCCAGTAGCCGGCCTCCGCCACGAGCGGAGCGCCGCCGATCGGGTCGGCGTCGTCGCCCGCGGAGCCGCCGTCCGGCAGCCAGGTGTGCGACGTGTAGTTGAGGTAGGGCAGGCCATCGTGGCTGAAGCTCACCCGCTGGCCGAACTCCTGGCGCACGACGTCCTCGCCGATGCGGTACTCGACGACGCCGGTGCCCTCCCAGACGCCGAGCAGCCAGGACAGCGGCACGAGCTCTGCGGGCAGGCCGGTCGGCAGGTTCAACATGTGGCGTCCCTCCGCGACAGCGAGAGGCTTAGCGCTGGCCCCGGAACAGGTTGTACAGCACGACCACCGACACCCCGCCGATGGCGAGCGAAGCGAGCACCAGGAGCCCGAGGTAGAAGAGCTCGAGAGCAAGCAGCATGCCGGAAAGTCTAGCCTCGACCCGCGGCGGGGGCGTTCAGGGGAGCAGCGCGCCGACCCCGGACGCGACGGCGAGGATCCCGAGCGCGCCCGTCGTGGACACCACGGCGCGGGTCACGAAGCCGGCGGTCTCGCCGAAGAACACCTGCACCGTGAAGGTGGCGACCACCGCACCGGCGAGCGCGAGCGCGAACAGGCCGGGGCGATCGGCGGGCCCGGCGGCGGTCAGGATGACGACAGCCGCGACCGCGGCCAGCACCCACACGGCCACCACACCCGCCCAGCGACCTCTCACGCGGTCATTCTGCCCCAGACGGGCCCGCCGGAACGCCTCCGCCGGCCTGCACTACTATGGGCGCGAGCAATCCGGGAGGGTCTGTGGCGCAGCTGTTGATCCTCACGCCTGCCGTCGACGCCGAGGTGCTGCCCGCTCTGGGGCTCCTCAGCCACAAGGTCCGACAGATCCCCGCAGAGCCCGCGAGCCTCATCAGCGCCCCGCCCACCGACCTGATCCTGGTGGACGCGCGCCAGGATCTGGCGAGCGCGAAGTCGCTGTGCAAGATCCTGCAGACGACCGGCATCACGGTCCCGCTGATGCTGATCCTCACCGAGGGCGGGCTCACCGCGGTGTCCGCGGACTGGGGCGCGAACGACGTCGTGCTGGAGACCGCCGGCCCCGCCGAGGTGGACGCCCGCGTCCGGCTGGTCATCGGCCGCAGCGCCCAGGAGCAGTCGGCGTCGAAGATCCAGGCGTCCGGCGTGGTCATCGACGAGGCGAGCTACTCGGCGAAGGTGCACGGCAAGCCGCTCGACCTCACCTTCAAGGAGTTCGAGCTGCTCCGCTTCTTCGCCACCCACCCGTCACGGGTGTTCACGCGCGAGCAGCTGCTCAGCGAGGTGTGGGGCTACGACTACTTCGGCGGTACCCGCACCGTCGACGTGCACGTCCGCCGGCTGCGCGCCAAGCTCGGGGATCTGGAGTCCCTGATCGGCACCGTGCGCAACGTCGGCTACCGCTTCAACGTGTACGAGGAGGACGCGGAGCCGTCGCTCGCACCGTCCCGCGCCTGAACGGCGCGCGCACCTTCTCCTTCCGCCCGGGTGAACAACCGGTGACGAGCCGAGTCCAGGGGTTACCCCGGCTCCTCCCGGGCAGGGCAAGATGATGCGATGGACAGCGACACGTACCTGGGCGAGCCGGGTCTGGCCGCGGACGTGTTCGACGAGTTCGACTCTCCGGCGGCCGTCGACGAGACCCTTCCGCCGGACCGCTACCTCGACCGCGAGCTGAGCTGGCTCGCGTTCAACCAGCGGGTGCTGGAGCTGGCCGAGGACCCGAAGCTGCCCCTCCTCGAGCGCGCCAACTTCCTGGCGATCTTCGCGAGCAACCTCGACGAGTTCTTCATGGTGCGCGTGGCCGGCCTGAAGCGCCGGATCGCGACAGGCATCGCCGTGCCGACGAACGTGGGGCGCGCGCCCGTCGACGTGCTCGCCGACATCGGCAGGGTCGCCCACGAGCTGCAGACCCGGCACGCCGCGCTCTTCCGCGACGTCATCAAGCCCGCTCTGGACAAAGCGGACATCCACGTCGAGACCTGGTCGGATCTGAAGGAGGACGACCGCGAGCGGGTCCACGACCTCTTCTCCCGGCAGATCTTCCCCGTGCTCATGCCTCTCGCGGTGGATCCCGCCCACCCGTTCCCCTACATCTCGGGCCTGTCACTCAACCTCGCAGTGCGGGTGCGGAATCCGAAGACGGAGAAGGTCGACTTCGCGCGCCTCAAGGTGCCGTCGATGCTGCCCCGATTCCTCCTCCTCCCCGACGACGGGACGGGCCGCACCCGGTTCATCCCGCTCGAGGACCTGATCGCCAACCACCTCGACGCCCTCTTCCCGGGCATGGAGGTGCTCGAGCACCACCTGTTCCGGCTGACCCGCAACGAGGACGTCGAGGTCGACGAGGACGAGTCGGAGAACCTGATCCAGGCGCTCGAGAAGGAGCTGCTGCGCCGCCGCTTCGGTCCGCCGATCCGGCTCGAGGTGACCGACGACATGGACGAGGTGACCCTCGACCTGCTGGTCCGCGAGCTCGACATCTCCGAGTCCGACGTCTACCGGCTGCCCGCACCTCTCGACCTGGTCGGGCTGTTCGAGATCACGAAGCTCGACCGCCCGTCGCTGAAGTACCCGCCGCACCTGCCGACCACGCCGGTGCAGCTGCTGCCGAGCGAGCCCAACCAGCGGCCCGACGTCTTCTCCGCCATCTCGAAGGCCGACGTCCTACTGCACCACCCGTACGAGTCCTTCGCGACGAGCGTGCAGGCGTTCCTCGAGCAGGCCGCCGCCGACCCGAACGTGCTCGCCATCAAGCAGACCCTCTACCGCACGTCCGGCGACAGCCCCATCGTCGAGGCCCTGATCGATGCGGCCGAGTCCGGCAAGCAGGTGCTCGCCCTCGTCGAGATCAAGGCCCGCTTTGACGAGCAGGCGAACATCTCGTGGGCGAGGAAGCTCGAGAAGGCCGGGGTGCACGTCGTGTACGGCCTCGTCGGCCTGAAGACGCACTCCAAGCTGGCGCTCGTCGTGCGGCAGGAGAAGAGCGGAGAGCTGCGCTACTTCACCCACATCGGCACCGGCAACTACAACCCGAAGACGAGCCGCATCTACGAGGACCTGGGCCTCCTCACCGCCGACCCGCAGGTCGGCAAGGAGGTCACCCGGCTCTTCAACGAGCTGTCCGGCTACGCCATCGAGAAGAAGTTCTCCCGGCTGCTGGTCGCCCCGCGCTACCTGCGCAAGGGCCTCGTGAAGCGCATCGAGGCGGAGGCGGAGAACGCGCGGCAGGGCCGCCCGTCCCGAATCCAGATCAAGGTCAACTCGATGGTCGACGAGGCGGTGATCGACGCCCTCTACCGCGCGAGCAGCGCCGGGGTGACCGTCGACGTCTGGGTGCGCGGCATCTGCGCGCTCCGGCCCGGCATCCCGGGGCTGAGCGAGAACATCCGCGTGCGCTCCATCCTGGGCCGCTACCTCGAGCACTCGCGGATCTTCGCGTTCGAGAACGACGGCAGCCCCGAGGTCTTCATCGGCAGCGCCGACATGATGCACCGCAACCTGGACCGGCGGATCGAGGTGCTCGTGCGCCTCACCGACAGCCGGCACAT